>DALYJJ010000047.1:0-42049 GCA_031969915.1 Bryobacteraceae bacterium
GTGGGCAGGCTGAGCGTCAGCCGTCCGGGGTCGTGATCGCTCATCCGCTGCGGCGTGGTGGCCAGCGTGCGCAGCGTTTCCGGCAGGTCGGCGTTGATCCGGGCGTAGGTCAGGGCCGGCGAACGGCTGGCCAGGCTCTGGGTGACCAGCACGTGGTCGAGCACCTGCGCGTCACCGTTGAACGAGTACGAATACCGTTGCGCGGCCGGGACGCTCTCCACCAGGTTCACGAGCGGCGGATTCACCAGACCCGCCACCGCCGGCTGCAACACTTCGGTGGCGGGCCGCGGCGTTCCTTTGATGGTGCCCAGGATGTCGCCGTAACCGTCGTTGAACTGGAACGCGTTCATGTCGCCGAGGACAATCACGCGCTCACCGGCCGACTGGAAGCCCTGCACCAGCGAGGCCAGCGATTCGGCCTGCTTCTGCCGCTTCAGCCGCACACGCTCGCCTTCGGTTGCGCCGGGACAACCGGCGCCCGCCAGGGCCGTGTCGGAGATCCCGCCGAAGGAACGCAGGTGGTTCACCACCACGGTGAAGCCGAGCGGCAGCGCGCCGCCGTTGGCGATGGCGCCCTTGAGCGCCAGGGCGGGCCGGTCATTGACCAGCGCGCTCGCGCCGGGGCTCCCGCACAGGAACGTCTCCGCTTTGCCGAACTGCGTCACGCTGGAGACGGTGACCCGATTGGTGTTCACCAGGATGCCGTTGTTAATGCCGCGCGGATCGTTGCCGGACTCGACGTACGCGGTGTAATTGGTTACTCCCCCGCTGGCCGTGTTCAGCCGCGATGCCAGAGTATCCAGGATCCCCTTGTTCTCCACTTCCTGCAGTCCGACGACATCCGGGAACCGCAGGACGTCGCCGATGGTCAGCACGGCCTTGTCCATCTTGGCGTTGAACTGGGTGGCGGTGAGCACGGTATCGTCCACGCCCGGATCGTTCGTGGTGTCGAAGAAGTTCTCGGTGTTGAACGTCGCCACCGACAATTGGCCGGCGGCCGCGCTTGCTAGCGGCGTTACGCCCGGAGGATCCACCAGTGCGGGCGCGGCTTCGGGCAGGATGCGGAAGGTGGCGAAGTCGTAGTGGAGCGGGCCGGTGACGTCGCTCAGCGTCGCTCCCGTGGCGTAGCTCCGGGACGGAAGCCCGGCCAGGCCGTCGCTGTCGAGGATCACCTTCTCCGGATTGCTGTCCCACAGGGGGATGCAGCCGGTCTGCGCCGGGTTCTGCTGGGAGGTCTGCGGGCACAAGCCCGCAACCGCCGGTTCGAGAACGCTGATACCGGGCTCGCGGAACGGCCGTGCGGTGGAGGCCGGGGTGATCCATGTCTCGCCGAAGCTCCGGGTCGGCGCCACGGTCACCGCAGAGGCGATGCGCACGCGCATGCCCTCATAGCGCTCCAGTTGGTCGATGCCGCCGGCGGCGTTGAAGTTCGCGGCGGTCAGTTCCACGGGTGTGGGCAGCGGGTTGCCGGTCGAAAGCTGAACCACCACGGGGCTTGTCAACTGGGTGCCGGACAGCGGCGTCAGGTCGGTCGACCGCTTGAACTCGGCGACGGTCCCGGTCACACAAACCGAATGACCCACGGTGGCCGAGGCCGGCGGGGCGGAACTCGTAAAGACAAAGATCCCTTGTGAGGCGGCCGAATTCAGGTCCCCGACGGGATCCTGCACGAAAAAGGCGTTCGTGGTGCGCCCGGTCACAACGCCGGACACGGTCACCGTTTGTCCCACCAGAGGGGAGGTACGGCCGGTTCCCTGCACCGCGGCGATGGTGTTGGTCACGGTGCAGGACGTCGGCGGATCGTCGTCGTCGAGGATCGTGCCGACTCCGGTGGCGGTGGTGTTTACGGTCCCGGTGATCCCGGTCAGGTTGAGGTTGAAGGTCTCGTTGCTTTCGTCCTCCAGGTCGCCGATGATCTGCACGGTGACGGTGGTCTGTTGTTGGCCGGCTGGAATGGAGCCGGCGAAGTTGGTGAGCGCGACGTAGTCGCTGCCCGGAGCGGCATTCCCGCCGCCTGTGTTGGCGGTAAAGCTAACGCCCGCCGGCCCGGCGGGCTGCGAGAGGCCGACCGTGAAGATCATGTCCGTGAAACCTGCGTTGCCCTCGGTGAGGCTGACGCTGTTCACGGCGAGGGCGATGCCGGCGCCCTGCGGCGTCACCGACACGTCGTCGATGCCCATGCCGTAGTCGGTGCTGCTCACGTCGGCATCAACCCATCGGATCCAGATCACTGCGTTCGACGCGAGGCCGACGCTGAGGGAACTGGAAAGTGCCACCCGGCAATCGGCGCTGTTGCCGTCGCGAGCTCCGTCGGTTCCCCCTTGGCAGGCGGCGGGCGGCGTGATGTCGAGGGCCGTCACGGCGGTCCACGTTCCGGTGTTCAGGCTGGTGGCGTCCAGGCTGTACTCGAAGACCACGCGGTCCGCGGGATTCGAGCCGCGGCGCCAGATCTCGCCGCGATAGGAGATATCCAACGAAGTCAGCGCCGCGCCCGTGTTGTTGACGAACGACGCGCCGATGCGGAGCGGCGTGGCGGTGCCGCTGGTCAGGAATCCGAAGGCCCGGTCGGTGGCGCTGGCGGCGCCGAAGCTATATGTGTCGCCGGTGTTGTCCGATCCTGTGCCGATCCGATACAGGCCGTTTACGTTCGCGCTCGTGCCGGTTTCCAGGAACGCCCAACCCGCCGGTACCGGGCTCGCCGTGGGTGAGCCGGAGTTGGCCAGGGTATCGAAGTTCTGTGTGTAGGGGCTTCCCAACGTGGTGAGCGGAATCTGCGCCGCGAGGGGAACGGAAGCGATCACAGCGACAAGTGCGAGCCGTGCGTTTCTCATAAGAACACACCAGTATAGAGACTCAGGCGGGAGTTTTCGATAACAAAACCGTGACTTCAGTACTAGAGGTCCGGCCGTTTGAAGACGGCCATCGGGACGTTCTGGCGCAGTTCGGGCCGAGGCCCGTTCAATCTACTTCCGCTTCCATCGGCTGAAAGTCCGTCCGCTTCCTGCTTCGCAACTGAAGTCCGACGGGCGAGGTGCGTTTGGCGCTGCGATGCAGAAGACGGCCGTATCTCCATCCCATCGGAAGAGCCCGCGCGAAATGGCTCCAGTGGAGGGCCCTGTGAGGTTCAAGTAATCGACCTCCAGCGGCAGTACGGCGTCGTTGAACCGCATCTTAACGTGAAGCATCGTCTGGCCGCCGAACGTGACCTTGGCTTGGGTTTTCTCGTGAGTGCGGGAGCCGAACGCCAGGAACGACGGTTTCATGGGAGAGCCGGACATGTTCAGTTCCAGTGGTTCCCATTGCCCCTGTAACTGCTCAAGGGTTTTGCTCAGAGGTCCGTCGAAGCCGGCCGTATCGCCAGCAGGTTCGTAGGAAATGGGAACCTCCTGCGCAGGACCGCCAGCCTGCGAGCCTCCGTCAACGCCTGGCGGACGTGCATGTTCGACGCGCACTAACTCTTCGAGTGCGTGCCGACTTCCCGGAGAGGTCACAAATGCAGCGGGCCGCGGTGCGCCTGCCAGGCCGAGGCAAATCCGAAAATGGTCCCCGTTGAGTTCGAAGATGCCTTCACATCTTCGGCCCGCTTCGGGGCCTTCATGGAAGTCGATATCGATCTGATGAGCAGCCGCTTCGACGTCAATCGTAAACACTCCCTCATACGTCGCCTCCGGCGACTCCATGCGGAAGCGGTCACCGTCAATGAGCAGATGGGAATCGACTAACATCGCAGCCGGTACGGCGCCGCCATCGATCTCGAGCGCGCGAAACGCCCAGGTTCCTTCCATGCTGCGCAGCCGATCCACGTGACGGGCCAGTGCCGGCCACTGGGCGAATCCGGTCTTTCGGGCCACCACAGCCTGGGCATCCGCCAGGCGAAAGCCGCGCTGAAGCACCTCGGCGGAGGTGAGCTTTGCGGCGCCCGGCAAATGCTTCACAAACGTTTGGACAGCGTCAGGACTCCCTTGACGAAGTTCCGACAGCAACTCTTTTGCCTGAGACCGAAGATGTTCCAGGTTGGGGCGGGCAGGCAACTTCTTTGGCATAGATAGTCTCCAGTTATGGAGGCGGGTTGAACCCTTTCCGTATGCCGGAGGCTGCCGAATCAGCCAATGTGAGAGTAGCACGGTTTTGTGCCCGGGCCAACTCTCTAACGTTGCGCCTCTAACGTTGTGCCGATCCGTTGGCCTTATAGGCTCGCGTTACTTGCACGACTTCTCGAATTGCGTTCACAACGGCGGCGGGCTGAGAAAGGTGGATATAGTGATTCGCGCCGGGCACGGCCCGCCACATTCCTAGCGGCGACAGAGCGGCCAGCTCTTTTTGCAGTTGCTGTCCCTTCAAAGCGCCAACGGGGACCCTCTCGGCCCATCCGATCTCCTCGCCGGCGGAGAGCACGATGAGCGGAACCACTGGCAGACGCTTGGGCTCTTTCTGTGCATCTTCGATCGTAAGCTTGATCGCTTCTCGCTCTGACCGCTCGCCCACCTTCCAGCGCTCCGTTGCCCACATCTCCGCCAGAATCGACGCGACCGCTTGAGGACGAACGACCTCAGGCTGCTTCAGGCGGATTGATTGTTGACCCGGCGCGACCGGGATCTCTCCGAAGAGAAGGACCGGCAGAAGCGGGCAGCCGAACAGTCCTCTCAGCAGTGCGCGACGGAGCACGGCGGAGACGGGCCGGTTGCAGGTCTTGAACACGAGACGATGTTACAACGTCTGCTCAAGTCAATCGATGGGTCTCGTGAGTCGTCGCGGAGCACCACGGCACTCACCCCTAAAGGCTGCCACGCAGTAAGCCGAGCAGCAGCACGATGAATGGAATCAACACGAAGAAGAACCCAAGCCCGAGCCACACAAAGTGAGCCTCCACGAAGTTCAGGAGGCGGTTGTTCCAAGTGGGCCTCGCCCGTCCTTCATTGAACTGCCGCTGCTCTTCCGCGAGGGCTCGCGAGTACCGCGCCGCGTAAATTGCCGCAATTCGCTCCGCTTCGGCTCTCGCTCCCGGTGCCAGCGGTACTGGGATGTGGTACCCCTCATCTCCCGTGAATCGCATGAAGGTCTCATGCACCTGGACCTCATAGAACCAATTGGGGGAACCCCACTCGCCGACGAAGACTGCATCCTCCCGAACCACCACTTCAAGGCCCGCTCCGGTGGCATGCTTTTCGCATTCCTTCAACAAATCCTCAGGTACAAAGGAAAAGCGCTTCGATCGGAGCCGCGTCTCCCGCACGAAACTGTGCAGGGCGGCGGCATCCACAAACCAGCGCGCCAGGATGGTTTCGCCTTTGAAACGCTCAACCATCGCACCGCAGCGAGGCAACGGGTGCGCAGATGGATGGCAGCAAGACGATTTCCCGGCAAAAGAAGCGAGAACGACACGGGCAGACCGACATTTTCGCCATCATCGCTCCACCGGAGGCGGCTGTCAATCAGCAATGGACGCGTGCAATGCGCGTCAAGGCCCGCGGTTTGGTACCATGAGCCCTCGTTGGTCACCCGATCTGGCTGTGCATTGTTGACGGCGCAGGGAGGAGGAACGAGATGAACGTCTTATTGTGGATACTCCAGGCGATCGCGGCGCTCATGTACGGAGCGTCGGGCGTCATGAAGGTGTTTATGTTCGACAAGATCAGCGGCGAGGTGCCCTCCTTCGGGGCTTTACCGCGGAACGCCTGGGCAGCCCTCGGCATTCTCGAACTGGTCTGCGTTGCCGGGCTGATCCTGCCGGCTGCGTTCCGCTGGAAGCCGTCGCTCACCGTGCTGGCGGCAGCTATTCTGGCGCTCGAGAGCCTCGTGTTTATCTGGGTGCATGCCAAGTACGGCGAGAACGGTTCGATCGCCATCAGCGCCGTGCTTGGGCTCCTCATGGCGTTTATTGCGTACGGCAGGATGGTCCTGAGGCCGATTCTCTGAGGGCTTGCAGGCCTGAGCGATGAGTTGGAACCCCATGAATGTATGAAGGCTCTGACCCGCGAGCAGGAACACCGATTCTTCCAAACCGTCGCATGGATGCTTGCGGGTTTGGTGTTTCTCGGATTCGCTCGCACCTATTACCTGAAATCGTTCTTCGGCGCACCGGCGTTGCCATTGCTGCTACATGCTCACGGCATCGTGATGACGCTGTGGTTTGGCCTGTTCATCGTTCAGGTTGCGCTGGTGAAGTCGCGGCGCGTCGATCTTCATCGGCGGCTTGGGAGCGCCGGACTGCTCCTCGGCGCCGGAGCCGCGATCCTGAGCGCCGTCATCTCGTTCGGACTGGCTCGGCAGGAGCTGTTGACTGTCCCTGCATCGCGCCTGCCCGCATTGCTGTTCGGACTGCAACTGTTCGCCGTACTCGGTGTTTTCGTCATCCTGATGTTGCTGGGATATCGCTATCGCCGCCGCCCGGACATTCACAAGCGCCTGATGACGATGGGGATGCTCTGCGTACTTGGCCCCGCGCTCACACGCCTTCCTTTTCTGCCAAATCACAACGTCGGCGTGACGATTGCGTTCAACGTCGGCCTGATCCTGGCGGTTGTGTTGACGGACACGATTCTCTGCCGCCGGCTGCATCCCGCGTTTGCCGGAGGTGCCGCACTGGTGATCGGATCGATGTTCACCGTCGCCCAATTCGCCCAAACCGATTTTTGGGTCGGATGGGTGCGACGCACGCTCCTCTAAACGGTTCAGTGGATCAGCGTCCGGATTTCCTCTTCGCTCGCCTTGCACTTGGCCCACGGGTCACTTCTGCTTGGGCTGGGCAAGGCTCCTCTGGCCGTCCGAGAGCAGCTCCGACGCGGCCGAGCACAAAGGGCGCGGCCTGTGCGATGACCCCTTGCGGCAAGTCGAGCGATTCCAGCGCCTGGCCCTTGAGGATGCTTGCCAGACCGTGCAGGCAAGACCAGACGAACAGCGCGTCCAGTTCAGGCAGGTAGTTCGGATTCCGGTAGGGCAGCCGGCGAAGCCCGCTGGTGAGGAGCGCAAAGGCATATTGGGCCTGTTCCATCATGGCCGGATGTTCGGCCGGGTTGGGCTTGCGCGTCTCAAACATCAGTGTGTAGTGAAGGGGGTGTGCCTGCGCATATTCCAGATAGGCACGGCCCATGCACGCCATTTCCTGGTCGGCGTCCTCACCGCGAGGTCGCGATTCAAGATACTCCGCGAAATCTGCGAACGCGCGCCGTACAACTTCGGCGATAATGTGATCCCGGCTGGCGAAGTGTTTGTAGGGTGCTTGATGCGAGACTCCGAGCCGCCGGGCGACATCGCGCAGGCTGAGCGAATCCACACCGGACTCCCCGATTACCTTGAGGGCCTCGCGTACGCACGCCTCCCGCAGCGCCTCTTCCCTGCCTTGCCGCTTACTCATGCTCGGATTGTGGTTATCGAGGGCGCGTCATGCCGAAGTATTCAGCGCCCTTCCAGCGTCAATTGTAGCCGGTATCAACCGAGGAAGGCGAAGAATGGCCGGCCGGCGAGCACGATCCGGAAGACCCACAGCGTGACAGCGGCCCAGGCCAAACAAAAGCACACGACCGCTCCCGTTCCGCCTCTATCGCTGGTGACTCCGGCGATCATCCATGCGAACAGCGGTCCGGACTGCATGAGGTGGGTCGCCAGGAAGTGCGGGACACGCAAATCGCCCACCGTAAGCGACCAACCGAGGACAGGAAGGCGGAGCGCGGCGAGGGGTTCCAGCCCGACGTGATGCGTGAGGCGTCCGCCCATGGTGAGCGCCGTCAAGATCGTCAAGATGGTGCTCATTGAGAAGGCGAGGGCGACACCCCAACGCATGGGTTGGGAGAAAGCTGCGTGTTTGTCGAGGAAGGCCACCACGCCGAGCGCCCCTCCGCTGAGCACGAGAGCGACGGCGGCGACGGCCATCAGCGAGTACATCGCCGCGTGGAACGGCGTGCTCAGGTTGAAGTGGGAAGGCTGCCCGCGGCCCGCCTGGATGCCGATGTAGATCAATTCGAACAGCGTGGAGACGCAAACCGTCAAGGCGATCAGGAACAGGGACCGCGCGTGGCGCCATTCGGCGCTCAGTGACGCCGCTACCCAGAGGAGAGTGCCGGCGTAGAGCGCAGTGGAGACGCCGAACTTCAATGGCTTCATCCAAGCGTTCTCGCCGTTGATCACGCGGTGGTCCAGCATGGATCCCGCGAGCGCCGCGGCCGCGTAGAACAGTGAGAATCCCGTGGTTAGGCGCAGCAGCCCATCCGCGCCGTGCGCATGAGGAATGGTCAACATGGTTGAGGCGTCATTGACCGCATGATTGCCTTCATGATGAGGACACGCAGGGAACGGGGCGCGGTCATCAGGGAGTAGAGAAGGATCTTGCCGACGCGCCCAGGCACCACCCGGGAACGGCCCAGGCGCCGAAACGCTGTTCTGTCGTCGGCATCACTTGGCGACCTTCACTTCAATGCGCAAGTCGCCCTCCGGCATCGTGCCGGAGGCTTCGTCAAAACGCGGCGGACGCAGCGAGGGACGGACATTGTTCGACACGCCCCAAGGCTCCGTGGGGATGCCAAACAGGTTCTTGTCGGTCTTGCGATTGCCATTCCAGTCCACTGAGACGGCGACCGCGAACGGGCCGGGCGCGACGTCCTTGAATCGGCATTCGACGAGTGGAGCCGCCGGGACCCGCGTGGTCGCCGCGGCTTTGGCAACGTTCATCGGAAAGCCCTCCGCCGATCGATATAGGGCGCAGCCCACATCTCCCCCCTTGCTCGTGTTCGAGCCGGAGACAACGACCAGGAGTTCACCCGCGGACAACAACGGGGCGAACGCCGCGAAGCACAAGAGTTTCTTCGTAACCATGGAAACGCTCCTATCGCTTGCCGAATTTGAAAGCGACGCCAACACTGAGCGGCGTCATTAGCGTCAGCTTCCGGTCTCCGCCGGCTTCCGTCCGGCGAATAAAGGCCAAGCCGGGCTGAACGCGTATGGCGAACTGCTCGGCCAGCTTGATGTCTACGGATTGGCCGAACGCGAAGGTGAAACTGTTCTGCGTGAGATAGCCGCCAGGGGGAATCGAGGCGGGGTCCCAACGGTTCACGCCCGCCAGGATGCGTCCGGTGAGAGCGAACCTCTTCCTCTCAAAGCTGCGATACGTTCCCCCGAAGAGAAAGGTCTGGGTGGAGACGTCGAGGCCATCCTTGTTGCGAGAGTGTCCGCTGACCTCCGCCGTCAGGCCCCACCGGCGAAAGACCTGATAGCTGGTGACGCTCGCTGTCCAGCCGTTCAGACGCACACGGCTCAGTCCCTCGCCATTGGCGCGGCCTGGTTCCATGGGCGCGGTGGAGAAGCCGCCAAACAGTTCCAGCTTGAGGTTGGGCGCCTGGTAGCCGGTCTGCGCGCAGACCCGTGGGACGGCAAGGACTGCGATAAGGGCAAGGGCGTGAAGAATGGTTGACATTGTCTACTACAGTATGACTCCGTCAGTAGACGCTGTCAACTGAATTAAGCCCAGGAGAGGGCGTCCCCAAGCGATGCCATGCCGGCGCGAGCTAGTCGGCGCGCAACATCCTGGCTGCGTCGATGCGGAGGGCCTTGGCAATCGGCAGAGCGGCGGCGAGGATTGCGGCCGAGAAGATTGTCACCGCGGGCACAGCGAGAGCGCTCCAATCGCTGGCGCTGACGCCGAACAGCAGGCTCTCGATGTAGCGCTCGCTGAGTAGGCCCAGAGCGATGCCAATCGCTGAGCCGACGATAAGCATGCAAGAAATGCCGGAAGCCACGCCCCAGGCGAGGTTAGCGGGCGGGGCGCCGAGGGCAATGCGGATGCCGATCTCGCGGCGGCGTTGGAGGACGGAGTAGTCGAGTACGCCGTAGAGTCCGACACCCGAAAGGACCAGCGCCACGATCGCGAAGAAGGTGCCGAGCAGGGCGAGGAGCCGTTCGCGGATGGTGTACTGGTCGACAAGTTCCTGCTGCGTACGGATGTTCGAGACCCGGAACTCAGGCCGCGCGGCGGGGACGGCTTTCCGCAGGATGGAGGCCATGGCGAAGGGATTGGCGCTCGTGGTCCGGACGAGGAAGGCGCCGGGCCGTTTGTGCACCAGCACACCCTTTTCATCCAAGGAGCGGTAGGGAACGTAGACCGTTGCGGCAATTGTCTCTCGCATGCCGCGGTAGCGGGCGTCTTTGACGTAACCGGCAATTTCCAAACGTACCCGTTCGGGAGGGCGGCCCTCGTCCATTTCGAATGACTTGCCTATGGGGTTTTGGCCGTCAAAGTATCGCTTGGCGAAGCTCTCGTTAACGATCGCGACCCGCGGGTAGGCGTCATCAGTGCGGAAGTCGCGGCCGGCAATCAGCGGGATTTTCATCAGCGCTAGCCAGCCAGGGGAGACTCCAAGAAAGTAGGGCGCGATCGGATGCGGCGGGGCGCCACCGACAGATACATCGCTAGTCCAACCGTTGCCGGACATCAGTGCCCAACTGCTCAGACCGGCCGCTTCGACACCAGGAATGGAGCGGAGGTGAGTCACCACTTGGTCATACGCCTCCGGAGGCTGCTTCTCCAGGGAGGTGGCGTCGAGCACCAAGACCCGATCCGGCGAAAAGCCGAGCGGCTGGTGAGTGAGGCGGTCGAAAGTGCCCAGGAAGAGACCGGCCACGAAGTGAACGATGAAACAGAAGGCGACCTGAGCGGCGACGAGCGCATGCATCAGACGGCGCTTCGCGTGTGGATCATCGTCACCGCCCTTAAGAGCCGCAACAGGACGAACCGAAGACGCGCGCCAGGCGGGAAGAAGACCGAAGGCGAGCGTGACGAAGAAAGCCAGCGCCATCATGAAAAGAAACACGCGTTCGTCGGAGGGCAACGCGAGACGCAGCGGATCGTCGGGCGGGTTGACGCGGCTGATGACGGCCGGTGTCGCCCAGAGGGCGAAGGCGAATCCGAGGAGCGAGGCGCACAGGGCGACCAGCACGCTTTCGACAAAGACAAGTTGCAGCAGCCGCCCACGTCCGGCACCGATCGAAACGCGCAACGCCATCTCGCGGGCCCGTGCCGCGGCCTGAGCCGTCATGAGGTTGGCGACATTCGCGCAGGCGATCAGAAGTACCAACGCCACGAGAACCGCGAGCACGGCGAGCGAGCGGCGGTACTGTTTCTGCGCGCCGGAGTAGCCGGCTGAGGCCGGTTGCAGTTCGACACGAGTGTTGACGTAGGGCTCAATGTGCTCCTTGGGCGTACCCGGCGGCAACTGTTTCACCCGTTCTGCCCGGTGGGCGCGGATGACCCCTTCGCTTTTCTTGCGCACCAGTTCCACCGATACGCCGGGCTTGAGCGCGGCCCAAGTTCGAAACCATCCCCAGCCGCCGTCGTGGATTGCGTCGCGGTTCATCATCATCGGGATGAAGAAGTCAGCGGGCGTGCCCGTTTCCGTTCCGGCAAAGCCCTCGGGGCCGACACCCACAATTTGATAAAGGTCCTTACCAAGACGGAAAGTCTTGCCGAGGGCGCCGGGATCGAGGCCGAAGCGGCGCCGCCAGTAGTCATAGGCGAGCACGGCCACCGGATGCGCGCCGGGGGTCCGGTCGTCGTTTTCGGTGAGGAGGCGGCCCAGGGCGGGTTTGAGGCCAAAGGCCTCGAAGGTCCATCCGGAGAGTTGCTGCCGGTGCGCCCGCTCCATCTCCGCATCGGACGCGAAGGTGATGTCCTGACGGCCCGTGTAGCCGATGGCGATCAGCGTCGCTTCCTGGTCGAGCGCCTGGCGGAGTTCGCGGAACTGAGGGTAGCTGAACGAATCGCCGTAATCCTTTTTGCCTTGCGGGTCCACGTACGACGTGGTCACGACATGTAAGCGATCGACGTTGGCCACGGGCAAGGGGCGGAACAGGAGAGCGTCGATCAGGCGGAAACTGGCGGCGCAGGCGCCGATGGCGAGGGCGAGCGAAACGATGGCGGCGGCGGAGGCGATCTTGTTCTTCCGAAGCTGGCGTGTTGCGAACGTGAGGTCGCTCCTGAGGTTGTCGAGCCAGACCGCGAGCTTGAGATCCTGGGAGGCTTCGCGCGTGTTCGTGAAGTTGCCGAAGGCGCGGCGGGCCTCCGTGGCGTCGCGTCCGCTCGCGATGGCCTCGTTCAGGTGGGATTGGAGTTCTTCGTCGAGTTCGGCGTTGAGGCGATCGCGGCGGAAGACGTTCCTGATCTTGTTCCAGAGCGGCATGTCAGGCCATCCTTAATACGCGTTGAATGCCGCCGGTGACCGCAAGCCATCGGTCCTCTTCGGCGGCGAGTTGCTTCTTGCCCGCGGCGGTGAGCGTGTAAACGCGTTTGCGCGGACCGGCTTCGGCGGCGACCCATTCGGCCTTGATCCAGCCGGACTCCTCCATGCGATGCAGGGCCGGGTAGAGCGATCCTTCTTCCACGCGGAGAGCGTCGGCCGAGATCTCCTGGATCGCGGACATGATGGCGTACCCGTGGAGGGGGCCGCGGCGGGAGAGGATCTTGAGGGCAAGCAGGGCCAGGGCGCCTTGGAGTGTGTCGGTGCGGGGCATCTATTCAGTAGTCTCAGTACATAGACTACTACATACCGAACCCGTTGGCAGCTTCTTTCTTGGCCCGAGCTATCGCGTTGCCGCCACGAAGAGGCCGATCGGTACGATTTCGGCAGCAGGCTCCCCAGCCGCCGCAACTCCGGCGGCCTGCCGACTGCCGGCCACTCTACCTGCCCCATCGAACCGCACCAGCACTCCGGTGTCAGGGCCGGCCATGCGGAAGGCAAAGTACACAGTCCACGGCTCACCATCGCTGAGCAGTTTTTCCAAGCGATGCTCGAACTCTGCCCGTGAGATCTTTCGCAGGTCGGTCTCGCGGCCGCCCGGCTCGACCGGGGTGAGCACGAAGACCTCCCCCGAGTACCCGAAATACTCCGGTCCGAGCTTCGAGCGATTCTGCGTGCCCCTTCCCAGCGGATGCGCATTGAGAAGCGCCCAGCCATCGAGCCGTCGGGACACCTCGGCAAACGGCATCCCGGCCTGAATACCGCTTGCCTTGCGCGCGACGGCCCGCGCCTGCAGCGCCGCCACGCTCCCGAACGCGACGATGGCGATCGTGGCCGCGCCGGCGATCACCATTTTCCGATTGCCCATGCAACAGCCTACCCCAGATTTCAAAGGATGTTCGCTGATTCCCTCGCGCCTTTCGTACCCTTATCGGTGCAGAGGCGTAGGAACGCCAGCTCACAGGTGTGGTGTTCGATTGGGGCGCAAACAATGTGCGCAAGATTCCGGCACATCGGATCAAGGCTAACGAAGTCGAGTCAGCGCTGTCGAACGCCCCGATCCCGATCTACGAGCAAACCGTAGAGGGGGAGGCGCGGCGCTTGCGAGGGGAGTGAAGGTGATGAAAAGGAAACCGATCGTTATGCCCAAGTTCGTCAACGAGGCACAGGAGGCCGACTGGTGGGCCAGCCGCGAAGGTCGCGAGTTTGTCAAGCAGAAGGCGGCCGGGACCACGAAGAAAGGCGGCGCGCCGAGGGGCTCGCGCCTTGTCGGTCAGTTAAACAAGGTCGCCAGCGTCCAAATTGCGTTGCGATTGCCCGAACCCGATGTAGCCAAGGCCCGAGAACTCGCAGCGCGAAAGGGCATCGGGTACCAGACACTCCTCAAGATGCTCGTGCATGAGGGGCTTCGCCGCGAATCGCGCCGGGCGTGAGTGGTTTGCTATTGTCGAGGCGCGCAGCCTTCGGCATGGGTGCCGCGAAGGCTTCGACTCCCTGGTGACCTATAGTAGTTTAAGCCCTGACTGAGCCATGCCCGATTCGCACGCGCCTCTTCACGCCTACCGGTTCGGCCCGTTCCGGCTGCGCATCGAAGACCGGATCCTGGAACGCGACGGCGAGCGGGTCCCACTCACGCCGAAAGTGATCGACACCTTGTTCGTGCTGATGGAAGCCCGCGGACAGGTGGTCACGAAGGAAGCGTTGATGAAGGCGGTGTGGCCGGATGTGAACGTGGTGGAGTCGGGGTTGACGCGAAACATCTCGGCGCTGCGGAAGGCGATCGAGGAAGATAGCGGCGAAGGATCGTGCATTGAGACCATCCCGCGCCGCGGATACCGCTTTGTGGCGGCGGTGCAGGAGGAGCGTGCCGAAGCGCCGGCGGCAGTGGAGGCGACGCCTCCGGCGCCTGCGCCGGCCGAGCCCGCCGCAACGCCGGCGGGCCCCAAACGGTGGCGGCTCGCAGCGGCCAGCGCGCTGGTGGCTGCGGCCGCGGGCCTCGCCTGGTTCGCTCTTCGCCCACCACCGCCCACGCCGGCTTCGACCGTCGAACCTTTCGTCAAGATCGGGGAGCACCTGCTCTACAAGCTCGCTCCCGATGAGACGCGGCGCGCGGCGGACCATTTTGAGCGCGCCATCGCCGCGAATCCGAATTCGGCGAACGCGCACGCCGGTCTTGCCATCGCCCTGCTGCAGTTGACCGCACTGGGCGTTTACTCGGCGCAGGAAACCACCGCCAAGGCGTCCGCCGCGGCGGAGCGGGCGGTGGCGCTCGGGCCGCAGCTCGGCACGGCACGCTATGCGCTGGCGATGGTCCGGCTGCACAACGATTGGGATTTGGCCGGCGCGGAGGCGGAGTTTCGCCGCGCCTTGGAGTTGGACCGAACGTCCGTCCAGACGCGGATCGGGTATTCACGGCTCAAACTGATCCAGGGAGACGGGGCGGCGCCCCAGCGGCTGCTGGAAGAAGCGATGGAGTTGGATCCGGCATCGCCCGCCGTGGGCGCCGCCTACTGCCAGGTTTTCTATCTGCGGCGCGATTTCCGGCGCGCCGAGGCGGAATGCCGCAAGGTGCTCGATCGCGAACCGCACTACGCCCTGGCGCACTACTTCCTGGCGCTCTCACTGGGCTGGCTGGGACGCTACGACGAAGCGGGGCGAAGCCTTGACGCGTCAGGCCTGATGCCCGGCGTGGTGGAGGCGGATCGGGCCTGGCTCCTGCTGCGGCAGGGCGACGCGAGCCTCGCCCGGAGCACACTGGAGAATCGCCGCGAGTTGATCCGGCGAGGCAGCGTGGATTCCACCGCCAAGCTCCTGCTGGCGGCTTCGCTCGGGCTGAAGGACGAAGCGTTCGAGGCGATCGAGACGGGACTGAAATCGCGCGCGCCGGAGGTGCTGATGTTGCACCGGGAACCGCGCTTGGATTCGATCCGGCAGGACCCGCGCTACGCGGACGCGCTGCGGCGCGCGGGTTTGCCGGGGCAGTGACGGTCAGTACGGGTAGAGGATCCGGGCCATGGTGACCAGAGTCTGGGCGCCCAACGGGCGGATGCCGTCCACATCGCCCACGGCCACCCTGACGCCGCCTTGGAAGTTATTGTTGTAGACCTGAATCGCGGTCTTGTTTCCCTGTTTCTCCGCCGCTTCGGCGTAGGTCAACTGTTCCGTCCAGGCGCGAATCAAACGGGGATTGGTGACGAAGGTGGGAACCAGTTTCGCGATGTTCGGATAGCTGAACATCGCCGTGAGGTTGGCCTGCCGCAGCCAGCCCGACGGCACTTCGATGCCCGGCAGCGCTTCCCACTTCTCGCCGTACACGCCGAGTTGCAGATCCGCGAAGATGCGGTCCAGCGCGCCGGCTATGATGCGCGTCGAGCCGTCGCCCAGCAGGCCTTGATCGGCGGCCCGCCGGATGCTTGCGTAGCTGACGCGTCCGTCGTCGCCCCGCAGCGGCAGCACGCTGCGCGCGGCCAGCCCCGGAGTGGCCAGGCCGCTGAGGACCTGGGCATGCGGGGCCTCCGTTTCGGGAACCAGCCCGAGCAAGGTGCCCACGGCTTCCGCCGCATGAGCCTCGATGCGCGCGAACATCCGCGCGCGCCCTTCCGCCGCGCCCGGCGTGGGCTGGAACTCGATCTGCACCCGGCCGTTGGCGCGGCCCGAGGCGAGGCCGGTCTCCGAGCCCGTGACGCCGGGCGCCGGGTCCATGGCCACGCTCCAGGTCCTGCCGTCGGTGGTGTAGGAGGAGACCCGATAGCCGTCTGCTTCGCCCGTCGGCGGCAACTGAGCCGCGCTCAGCACTTCCCCGAGCGACGTCGGGAGGCGGCGATTGACGTCCGCGTAGTTGTGGATCGCCAGACCGATCTGCCGGAGGTTGTTGGAGCACTGCGCCCGCGCTGCCGACTCGCGGACTTTCTGAACGGCGGGGAGCAGAAGACCGATCAGCAGCGGAACGGTCGCGATCACCACCAGCAGTTCGATGAGCGTGAAACCGGCCCGAGGCCGGTTTCCCTGTTTGTTGAGTGTGTGCATTGTGATTTCCTTTCGATGGTGTTGAAAGCCGCAGCCGGCTAGTAGGGGTAGCCGATGCGGGCCATGGTGTTCAGCGTCTGCACGCCGATCGGGCGGATCGGGAAGATCCAGATCTCGCCGAGGAAGACCTCATAGGCACGGGCCGCGGTGGATTTGTCGCCCGCCTTGAGAGCTTCTTCGGCCCGGTTCATGTGGGCGATCAGCTTGCCGGCCGCCACCGGATCGGCGACGTAGTAAGGAACCACACCGGCAGTGCTGCGCGGGCCGAAGAAGGACATCATGTTCTCCGGCGTGAGCCACGACGGGGGCGCTTCCACGCCGGGCAGCGACTCCCACTTTTCCCCATAGACGCCCAGTTGCAGCGGCGCGATGGTGTCGCGAAGGAAGCGCACCGAACCGTCGCCTAAGGCGGCGTTCACACCGCCCGAGTGAATGCTCTTCAAGCTCACCCGGCCGTCCGGTCCCTTCAATCCGTCCAGAGCGCTCACCGCGATCGGATACGATTTCAGGCCGTCGGCGATCTTCTGGAACAGGCCGTCGGAGGCGGGCAGCAACGCCACCAGGCTCCCGATCCCTTCGGCGGCATTCGCCCGCACCTGGGCGAACATCCGCGACCGCCCTTCCGCCGCGCCGGGCGTGGGCCGGAAGACGATGGACATTTGGCCGCCGGGAACGCCCGAAGCGAAGCCGGTCTCTTCACCAGTGACGCCGGGGAGCGGATCCATGGCCAGACTCCAGCCGTTCGGGCCGGCCAGATACGACGACGCCTTGTAGCCATCCATCTCGCCGCTGGTGGGCAGCTTGGCGGCGGCCATCGCCTCCGCGAGCGTCGCCGGGTACTTGCGGTAGTCGTTGTGGTAGTTGTGCAGCGCGAGGCCGATCTGCTTCAAGTTGTTCGCGCACTGCAGCCGCGCAGCCCCTTCGCGGACTTTTTGGATCGCGGGCAGTAACAGCCCGATCAGGATCGGCACCGTGGCGATCACCACGAGTAGTTCGATCAGAGTGAATCCCGCCTGGCGCCTCAGGCTGCCCGGCTTGCTTTGCGTCATTTGCTTGCTCATTTGTTTTTTCCTCCTGGACTTGCTGGGAGCGGCGATTGCCGCCCTCCACGCCGATGTCAGGCGCAGTTGCGGCGGGCGGATCGATCACCGGGCGGGGTTCCAGTGCGTGGACAGTTTTCTTACAGAGTTGCTACACGGCTCAAGTGCCAGCGCTGCACTGACTTGCGTGAGGCGCCCGGTTAGTTTGCCCGTACCACGGTGACGTGCGTGAAGCCCTCGGATGTGGACGGGGGCTGGAGTTTGGCCGCCATCAGGTCGATCACCTGGTCCGGGACCACCCGGTTCCGCCCTCCGTTACGCGCTTTGCAAACCTCGGGTGGCGTGTCGAACCAAACCGCTTCGGCGATCCCGCCATGGAGCGCCGCGGTCGCGATCCACGCTTGCCGGTCCTTGCGCGTCAGGTTCGTGGCGTCGACGACGGTGACGGGGCGGCGTAACTGCAGACGGCGCCGCAGCAGGTAGCGCATGGTGGCGAAGACCTCGGCGTGAATCGTCTGGTCCGTCGCGTCGTCCTTGAGGAGCGCGCGCGTGTCGTCGGAAGAGAGTATCGGCAAGTTGCGATCGCGAGCCCACGTCGACTTCCCGGAGCCGGGCAAACCGACGAGCACGATGACCTTGGGCGGCGATTCGGTCAACATCTATAAAGTACGATTCGCGGGCGGGAAAAGTCACGCGATACACCGCGCCCGCGAGTACCATGGAGAGGCAAACCAGGAGTGCGGATGACGACCCTTCACAACCGAACCGCCGCGGCGCGGGCTGCACTTGCGATCGCGGTGCTGACTCTGAGCGCCGGTGCGCAGCCGGTAGGCGGCTTTCTCGAAACGCTCGACGCGAATGGAAACGGACAGGTCTCGCGCGACGAGTTGCGCGCCGCCATGGTGCGCTGGCTCGGCGGACGCGACCGGGCAAGCGCCGATCAGTTCGAGGCCGGCCTGCGGGCGGCCATCCCCGAGCAGACGTTTCTCGGCCTGATCTCGCCGCCCGCCAGCCGCACGCCCAGACCCGAAGACGTGCAGAAGATGATGGCGGCACTCCCGGCCGCCGCTCCCGCCAAACCAGCGCGGCCGCGGCGCGTGCTGGTCCTGAACACGTGCGCGGGCTTCGTCCACGCCTCGATTCCACTGGCGGCGAAGACCATCGAGGAACTGGGCGCGAAGACAGGCGCCTGGGCAACCACGATCAGCTACGACCCCGCGGTGATCAACGCCGCCATCCTGAAGCGATACGACCTGGTCTTGCTGAACAACACCACCGGGCAGTTCCTGGACGACCCGAATCCGGCGGTGACCGAAGCCCGGAAGAAAGCGCTCCTCGAGTTTGTCCGCTCGGGCCGCGGCCTGGCCGGTATTCACGCCGCGTCCGATTCCTATCACCGCTCGACGGAAGCCTCTCCGCTGCTCGGCATGATCGCTGCGAACATGATGCTGGCCGCCGACAGCAATGAAGACCAGTCCGTGGATGCGGCAGAACTCACCGCGCTCGCCGATGGCTGGTTCGACAAGGCCGATACCGCCAAGGCCGGCGAGATCGCCGTCCCGGCGTTTCGCGCCGCGCTGCCCCGCCTGCTGTTCGGCATGCGCGGAGGCCGCCGCCCAGGCGCTCCCTCAGCGACTCCGCCCGCCCGCACCGGCCCCGATCCGCAGGTGGGTACATGGCCCGAGTTCAACAAGCTGATCGGCGGCTTCTTCAAGTGGCATTGGAACGATCCGCAGCAGATCGTGTACAAGATCGACGACCCGGAGAGCCCCCTCACCGCCATGTTTCGCGGCGGCTTCACGGTGAACGACGAGACCTACACGTTCGGCATCAAGAGTTTCTCGCGGGAGAACCTTCGCGTTCTGGCCAGCGTCGATTACGACAAGATGAGCGAGGCGGACAAGGCCAAGGAGGAGCACCCGCGCGCCGACCACGACTATGGCCTGAGTTGGATCCGGCGGGAGGGAAAGGGCCGCGTGTTTTACGCCGCTCACGGCCACAGCGAGCGCGTCTACGCCATCAAGCCCTTTCTGGAACACCTGCTGGCGGGTGTCCAATACGCGCTGGGCGATTTGAAGGCCAAGGACGATCCCAGCGCCAAACCGAAGAAGTAGGGCCGATGCCACAATGGTGAGTAAGCCATGACGCACCATCGCGTGTTTCGAATTCCCGGCGCTGCACTCGGCGCGCTTCTGCTGTTCGGAGCCGGCGCTGCGCCCGCCGCCGATTTCCCCGATCCGGCCAGCGACGTGAAGGCCTCCGCCGGGCTGCAGACCGCGGTGCTGGCCGGCGGCTGTTTCTGGTGTACGGAAGCCGTCTTCGAAATCATGGAAGGGGTTCAGGACGTGGTCTCGGGCTACACGGGCGGCACCAAGGAAACCGCGAAGTACGACGCGGTCTCCACCGGCCGCACCGGGCACGCCGAGGCGGTGCTGATCACCTATGACCCGAAGAAGACCTCCTACGGGCAACTGTTGAAGATCTTTTTCGCCGTCGCGCACGATCCGACGACGCTCAACCGGCAGGGGCCGGACGTCGGGCCGCAGTACCGGAGCGCGATCTTCTATACCGGCGACGAGCAGAAGCGCGTGGCCGAAGCCTACATCCGGCAGTTGAACGATGCGAAGGTGTTCCGCTCCCCGATCGTGACGCAGGTGGCCGCGCTCGAGAAGTTCTACACGGCGGAGGGCTACCATCAGGACTACGCGGGGCGGAACCGTTCGAATCCCTACATCGTGAACGTCTCCGATCCCAAGGTGGAGAAGCTGAAGAAGCAGTTTCCGGGCTGCGTGCGGCGCCGGTAGGCGGCTACACTGGAGTGTACCGCTCCATGCGCAATCCCATTCACTCCACCACCATCCTCGCTGTGCGCCGCGCCGGGAAGGTGGTGCTCGCCGGCGACGGGCAGGTGACGCTCGGACAGGAAGTCCTCAAAGGCTCCGCCCGCAAGCTCAGGCGCTTTCACAACGACCGCATTCTGGGCGGCTTCGCCGGTTCCACCGCGGACGCCTTTGCGCTGTTTGCGCGCTTTGAAGCCAAGCTGGAGCAGCACGGCGGCAACCTTTCGCGGAGCGTCGTGGAACTAGCCAAGGAATGGCGCACCGACAAGGTGCTGCGCCACCTGGAGGCGCTGCTGCTGGTCGCCGACTTGAAGAACTCTTACATCATCAGCGGCGGCGGCGACGTGATCGAACCGGACGAAGACGCCGCGGCGATCGGCTCCGGAGGACCGTTCGCCAAAGCCGCGGCGCGCGCCCTGCTGGAAAACACCAAGCTCGGCGCGCGCGAGATTGCCGAGAAGGCCATGCTCATCGCCGCCGAAATCTGCATTTACACCAACGCCAATATCGTGTACGAAGAACTGGGCCAATAAATGGTGATTTATCTGCCCGCACAACCGTCCGGCGAAGCGCCTCTGCTCGATGAACTCACTCCGCGCGAGATCGTCCGCGAACTCGACAAGTACGTGGTCGGCCAGGCGGACGCCAAACGCGCGGTAGCCGTCGCGCTTCGCAACCGCATCCGCCGCCAGAAGCTGGAACCCGAGATGGCCGAGGAGGTAATGCCCAAGAACATCCTCATGATCGGTCCTACCGGCGTCGGCAAGACGGAACTCGCGCGCCGCCTCGCGAAGCTCGCCAACTCGCCCTTCCTCAAAGTCGAGGCGAGCAAGTTTACCGAGGTGGGCTACGTCGGCCGCGACGTCGAGTCGATGATCCGCGATCTGGTCGACATCTCGATCGACATGGTGCGCGAGGAGCGCCTGGACGAGGTCGCCGAGCGGGCGGAACGGAACGCGGAGGAGCGGATCCTCGATCTGCTGATGCCGCCCGCGCCCGAGGGCGGCGAGTCGAACGACCGGACGCGCGAGAAGCTGCGCGAGAAACTGCGCGCCGGCAAGCTCGACGACCGGATTGTCGAGATCGACGTCAAGGAGCGCGGCCCTTCGTTTGAAATCACCACCGCGGCGGGGATCGAGGAGATGGACATCAACCTGAAGGATGTCCTGCCTAATCTCTTCGGCCAGCGTACACGCCGGCGAAAAATGCGGGTCGGGGAGGCGATGGACTACCTGGTTCAGGAAGAGGAACAGAAGCTGATCGACATGGACCAGGTCACGCGCACCGCGCTGGAGCGTGTGGAGCGCAGCGGCATTATCTTCCTCGACGAGGTCGACAAAATCGCGGGCCGCGAGTCGGGGCACGGGCCCGATGTCAGCCGCGAGGGCGTGCAGCGCGACATCCTGCCCATCGTCGAAGGCACCACCGTCAATACGCGCCATGGCTTCGTCCGCACCGACCACATCCTGTTCATCGCCGCCGGCGCGTTTCACGTGTCGAAGCCCAGCGACCTGATTCCCGAGTTGCAGGGCCGCTTTCCGATTCGCGTCGAGTTGAAGAGCCTGACCGAGCAGGACTTCATCCGCATCCTCAAAGAGCCGAAGAACGCCCTGGTCAAGCAGTACATGGCGCTGCTGGAGACCGAAGGCATCAAGCTGCATTTCACCGACGACTCGCTCGCTGAGATCGCACGCTTCGCGGCCATGGTCAACGAGAGCACCGAGAACATCGGCGCCCGCCGCCTGCACACGATCATGGAGAAGATCCTCGAGGAGGTCTCTTTTGAAGGACCCGACCTCAAGAAGCGAAACGTTCGCATCGACGCCGCCTACGTGCGCGATCACGTGGCGGGCATCGTGAAGGACCAGGACCTCTCGCGCTATATCCTCTGATGCGACCGCTGCTCGTTGCGCCGGCCCTGGTTCTCGCCGTCTCCTGCGGCTACCCCGGCGACCCGCTGCCGCCGGCGCTGAACATTCCGGAGAAGATCGCCGACTTGCGGGCTTTGCAGCGCGGCGACCGCATCCGGATCGAGTTCACCATTCCGCCTCTCACCACCGAAGGGCTGGGGTTGACGAAGGTCTCGGACGTGGAGCTACGGGTGGGGCCGGGCGGCGCGCCCCCGTTCGACATCGAACGCTGGGCCGCATCCGCGACGCGCCCGGCAGTGCCGGCCAGCGGACCGGGCGCCGTTTCGCTCGACCTGCCGGTTTCCGGCTGGGTAGGCCAGGAGTTGTTCCTCGCCGTCCGAACGGCCGGTCCGAGCGGGCGGCGCTCGGTGTGGTCCGCCGTCGAAGTGCTTGTCGCGGTGGCGCCCTTGCCCAAGCCTTCGGATCTGCGAGCCCTTTCCGATCCTGCGGGCGTGCGGCTGGAGTGGAGCGGGCGGCCGCCCTTCCGCGTCTACCGGCGGGAAGCGGAAGCGAAGGAGTTCGCGCTGCTGGGGACCGCGCCCGAGGGCGCTTATACCGACGCCACCGCACCGTTCGGCAAGCGCTTCGAATACCTTGTGCAATCGGCCATCCGCGCCGGCGCGGGCGAGGCCGAGAGCGAGTTGAGCGACCCGGTCGCCATCACGCCCACCGATACCTTCCCGCCCGCCGTGCCGTCCGGCCTGGCGGCCATCGCCGGCTCGGGCAGCATCGAACTGGCGTGGAACCGGAGTACCGAGTCCGACCTGGGCGGCTATTTCGTGTATCGAGCCGAGGGCGACGGCGAGTTGCGCAAGCACACGGACCGGCTCCCGTCGCCCGCCTTCAGCGATCGCGCCGTCGCGGCGGGGCGGCGCTATCGATACGCGGTGACCGCCGTCGATGCGATCGGGAACGAGAGCGCTGCGTCGCCGCCGGTGGAGATGGTTGCGCCCTGAGGGCTCGAGAGGATGCAGGGAATGGAAGTTCGAACCGGGATCAACCGCTGGTGGCGCGTCGTGGGTGGTCTCTCGATGAACCTCGCGCTGGGCACGCTCTACGCCTGGAGCGTATTCGTCGCGCCGCTCGAAAGCCAGTTCGGATGGAGCCGCGCCGAGACGTCCACCGTCTTCACGATTGCGGTGACGGTATTCGCCGTCAGCTTCGTGGCGGCGGGGCGGCTGCAGGATAAGATCGGACCCCTGCCGTGCTCGCTCGCCGGGGCGATTCTGGTGAGCGCGGGCTTCTTCCTCTGTTCGTTCACCAACAGCCTCTGGTTTCTCTATGTGTGTTTCGGCTTGATCGGCGGCCTGGGCAACGGGTTCGGCTACGCCACGCCGATTCCGGTGATGGCGAAATGGTTTCCCGACAAGCGCGGGCTTGCGGTGGGACTCGCCGTGGGCGGCTACGGCGCCGGCTCCGCGATCTTCGGACCGCTCGCGCAGTTGAAGCTGATCCCAGCCCTGGGACTCCCCGCCACGTTCCAGATCCTGGGCGGCGTGTTCCTGGTGATGACCGTGGCGGGCGCCCTCCTTTTGCGGAATCCGCCGGCCGGGTATCGGCCGCCAGGGTGGTCCCCGGTGGCGGCGGCGGGCGCGGCGCGCGCACGGGAATTCACGCCCGGCGAGATGCTGCGGACGCGGACGTTCTATCTGATGTGGGTCGCGTATGCACTGGGCTGTTCGGCGGGTCTGATGGTGATCAGTCAGCTGGTGCCCTTCGCTCGAAGCGTGGGCGTCGCGGGCGCGGCGCTTTCCACCATGACGCTGGTGGTGGGCGCGGTGGGTAACGCCTCCGGACGAATTCTGTCCGGGTGGATGTCCGACCGCCTGGGCCGGATCAACGTGCTCCGGGCGATGATCGGGATCTGCGTCATCGCCATGCCGGCGCTCTACGCCGCCGGCAGCAACGTGGTGCTGCTCTACGCCGCCGTGTTCGTCGTCTACTGGTGCTACGGCACGCAACTCTCGGTGAACGGCGTCGCGGCGTCGGATTTCTGGGGCACGAAGAACGCGGGCGTCAACTACGGGATTCTATTCACCGCCTGGGGCGTGGCGGGGATTATCGGACCGCGGCTCGCCGGGGTCCTGTTCGATCGCTATCAGAATTACGAGGCCGCCTTTCACGCCGCGGCGGCGCTGGCGGGCGTGGCGTTGCTGTGCGCCCTGGCGGCGCGCCGGCCGGCGGAATAGAGTGGCAGCGGAGGATACCGATGCGAACGGCCCTGGCTTGGTACCGCCGGGAAGACTACGATCGCTGGTTGGCGATGGTTGACGACCGGGATGTTTGGGAGGACACCTACGACGAATGGCTGGCGTGCGTCGAGGACCTCCTTCGGCAGAAACGCCCGCCGGGGACCACCATAGTGAAGACCATCCTCGACCCGGATGCATTCGCAGCCTGGTGCCGCGCCCGGGGACGGAAACTCGACGGCAGCGCGCGCGCCGATTACGCGGTGGAATCGATGGTCAAAGGGAAGACCAGCGGCTGATTCGCTGGCCCGGAGAGGTCCGCGCGCGGCGAGCGGCGACTCAGCCGTGGAGCGGTTTCTTCTTCTTCGTCTTGGCCTGGCCGGAACGCTTGCTCTTTTCGAGGCCGGTTTTCCAGGCCGCGCGCAAGGCGCCGGCCAATACGTCTTCCTGTACGGCCGCCAGCCGGATGTGCGTTGCCCCCATGCGGCCCCAGCCGCCTTTGATGGCCAGGAAGAGATCGGGGGCTTCCTCGACAAAGTCCCGCTGCTGTTCGGGCGTCAGCATCAGGTTGCCGTAGCCTTCCCGCGCAGAGGCGAGGGTCGCGAAGATCCGGCCGCCGACACGGAAGTCAACAGCGCCCATGTGCGAGCCCTCCTCGGCGCCTTCAAGGCTCAGGGCGATGCGGCGAAAATCGTCGACGGTCATGTCGGATCGAGTATAGCCGCGCGCGGACACCTTTGGTACACTCCGAGGGCCGTGCCGACGATCCGGTTTACAACCAACATCCAGCGCCATGTTGCATGTCCCACCCTGCTGGTGGACGGGACCACGGTGAGCGAAGCGCTGGGCGCCTATTTCTCCGGGAACGAACGGGCACGGGGGTACGTTCTCGATGAGCAGGGCCGGTTGCGGCAGCATATGGCCGTGTTCATCGATGGACGCCAGATGCGGGATCGCAACGACCTGAACGAGCCGGTGGCGGCCGACGCCGTGATCGACATCGTGCAGGCCCTGAGTGGAGGATGAAGACACTATGAGCACAAGGGCCCATGTAGCTACCCGGAAGGGATTGTTCACGGTCGAGCGGGGCGCACACGGATGGGCGATCGTCCGTGCGTCCTTCTTGGGAGACAACGTCACGCTCGCGATGCACGACCCGCGAAGCGGTTCGCTCTACGCGGCGCTGAACCACGGGCATTTCGGCGTCAAGCTTCACCGCTCGACGGACAGCGGCGCCGCCTGGACGGAGATCGCCACGCCGCAGTATCCGCCCAAGCCCGCCGATTACGTTCCGAAGGCGCCCACGGAAGGGACGCCGGTGGACTGGGCGTTGAAACTCGTGTGGGCGCTTGCGCCCGGCGGCGCCGGCGAGCCCGGCGTGTTGTGGTGCGGCACGCTGCCCGGCGGGCTGTTCCGGTCCGCCGACCACGGGGCGTCGTGGGAGCTGAACCGGCCGCTGTGGGATCATCCCAAGCGCGAAGAGTGGTTCGGGGGCGGCGCGGATCAGCCGGGCATTCATTCCATCTGCGTCGATCCCCGGGATGCGCGCCATGTGACCATCGGCGTTTCCTCCGGCGGCGCCTGGATCACCCGCGACGGCGGCGCGAGTTGGGAGGTCTCCGGCCCGGGGATGCGCGCGGAGTACATGCCGCCGGAGCGGCAGCAGGATCCCCACATACAGGACCCGCACTTGGTGGTGCAGTGCGCGGCGCATCCGGACGCGCTGTGGGTGCAGCACCATAACGGCATTTTCAAATCGGTGGACGGCGCGCAGTCGTGGACGGAGATCGCGGATGTGAAGCCTTCGGCATTCGGCTTCGCGGTGGCCGTGCACCCGCGCGATCCGGGGACCGCGTGGTTTGTGCCGGCGGTGAAGGACGAGAAACGGTATCCGCGCGACGCGCGGGTGGTGGTGACACGCACGCGCGACGGCGGCAAGAGCTTCGACATCCTGACGCGCGGGCTGCCGCAGGAGCACGCCTACGATCTGGTGTACCGCCACGCGCTGGATGTGGACGAGAGCGGAGAGCGATTGCTGTTCGGCTCCACAACCGGCTCTGTGTGGGTGAGTGAAGACGCGGGCGATTCGTGGTCGACGCTGTCGTCCAACCTGCCGCCGGTCTACGCTGTTTTGTTCGAGAAGGCGTAGGCGGGGCCGGGCGGAACAGGAGCGGCGCGCTTCACGCCGCTCCTGAAAACCGGGAAACGTGGTGACTGTCCCCAGTTTAGACGTCGAGTTTCCAGGGGGAGCGGTACTTCGCTTTGAGATACGGCTTGGCGGCGTCCTGCTTCACGGTCCAGTTCTTCTCGTCCCAGTCCAGACGCAGGCGGGTGCGCATGGCGATGTTGCCGAGGATGCACGCCGTGGAGGAGCGGACGCAGGTTTCGATCTCCGCGATGGGAGCCTTGCGCGTGCGGATGCACTCGATCCAGTTCTTCCAGTGCGGCACGTTCATCTGGCCCATCTCGGGGTTCTTCTCCCAGGCCTCAGGCGTCGCATCGCGGCGGTTCGGCATCAACCAGCAGCCCTGCCGGTTGACGATGAGTGTCGCTTCCGTGCCGTGGATGGCGGTGGCCGCGCCGTGGCCGAACATCGGCATCGGGTTGCAGGTGCGGCTCTCGTAGCTCATCAGCCACTTCGGATACTGGAAGGTGGCCAGCATCGTGTCCGGCGTGTCGCGGTTGTCGGTCACGAAAAACTTGCCGCCCATGGTGCTGATCGAGCTGGGCATGATCTCGTCGAAACACTGGTGCAGCGGATCGATCAGGTGCACGCCCCAATCGGTCATCGCGCCGCCGGCGTAGTCCCAGAAATACCGGAAGGTGGGGAACATGGTCACGCCGACGCCGAAGCGGTTCTTGTTGAATGGCACCTTGGGGGCCGGCCCCAACCACATGTCCCAATCGAGTTCGGCGGGCGGTTCGGAGTTCTCCGGGCTGCCATAGCCCTCCTTTCGCGTCATGCCAGCCTGCCAGGTGTGGCAGAACGTGACTTCGCCGAGTTTGCCCGCTTTCACGATCTCGGCGGCCTTCAGGAAGTAACCGCCGGAGCGCTGCATGGTGCCGGCCTGCACGATGCGTTTGTACTTCCGCGCCGCCTGCACCATCTTCTGGCCTTCTTCCACATACACGCAGGCCGGCTTCTCCACATACACGTCCTTGCCCGCTTTGCAGGCGGCGATGGTCATGTAGGCGTGCCAGTGATCGGGCGTGGAGATGCAAATTGCGTCGATCGACGTGTCGGCCAGCATCTCGCGAAAATCGCGCATGGTCTTGGGCTTCTGGCCACCCTTGGCGGCCGCGGCTTCCGTCTTGTCCAGATGTGGCTTGTAGACGTCGCACAGGGCGGCAACTTCGATGTCGTCGATCTTCATCGCGTAGCCGACGTTACCGGAGCCCATCGCGCCAAGGCCGATGAAGCCGACCCGCACACGGTCGTTCGCGCCGCGTACCCGGCCGGTGAAGAGCGAGGTGGTGAAGGCCGCGCTCGCGCTGGTGAGGAAGCCTCTGCGATTGGTCGAATCGGACATTGCGTCTCCTTGTGAAAACCCGATGTTGAATCCCCGAAATGAGCATTGTATGCCGATTGCGGTCGCCACGGTACGATCGAGGCAGGATGTTTTCCTTGTTGCTGGCCGCGATCACCTTCGCGGACGTGGCGCCGGTATTCGAGAAGCGGTGCGCGGCCTGCCACCGCCCCGGTGAGATCGGCCGCATGCCGCTCACCACCCACGCCGAAGCGCGGCCTTGGGCGAAGGCGATCCGGCAAGCGGTGCTCACCCGCGCCATGCCGCCCTGGTTCGCAGCCGGCGGGTCGCTCGAATTCGAAAACGACCCGCGGCTCTCGGCGGAGGAGATCCGGCTGGTGGACGAGTGGGTGCGCGGCGGGGCGCAGGCGGGCGCCGTCACGGCCGGCCGTCCGGCGCCCCCCAGCCAGACGGCCGACCTCGTGCTTTCGATGCCCTCGCCGGTCCTCGTGCCCGCGAACGAGGAGTTGGATTACGTCTACGTGGTGCTGCCGCTCGGGCTCCGCCAGGACCGCTGGGTCCGCGCCGTCGAGGTCCGCCCCGGCGCGCGGAAGGCCGTCCATCACGCCGTGGTCTATGTGCGCGAGAAGGGCGACGACTGGCCGGCCACACGGCGCGTAACCACCAACGAGATCCTGGCCATCTACGCTCCGGGCCAACCGCCCGCCGAGTGGCCCGCGGGCATGGCGAAGATGATCCCCGCGGGCGCGGACCTGGTTTTGCAAATGCACTACACTCCGTCCGGGCGCGCCGAAGAGGACCGGACCGCGGTGGCGATTCGCTGGGCGAACCAGGAGCCCACCCATCGCGTCCTGACGCTGCAGTTGCACACGACGAAATTCAGGATTCCCGCGGGCGATCCGCATCATCGGGCCACGGTCTCCGGCACACTGCCCAACGACGCCCTGCTGCTCGGTTTGTTCCCACACCTGCATCTGCGCGGCAAGGCGTTCGAGTACGCGATCGCATCCGGCGAAGGCAGGCTGGAGACGCTGCTGCGCGTCGCGCCGTACGATTTCTACTGGCAGCTCTACTACCGCCTGAAGTCGCCGCGCCTGCTGCCGAAAGGCGCGCGCCTGGTCGCTACGGCGTGGTGGGATAACTCGAGGAACAACCCTCGCAACCCGGATCCCAACGCGGAGATCGTCTATGGAGAGCAGAGCCGCGACGAGATGATGGTGGGCTTCTTCGACGTGGCCGTGCCCGCGGCCGTGGACAAGAAGACGTTCTTCCTACGGTAGGATCTCAACCCGGTACTCTTCGATCACCGGATTGGACAGCACCTCGTGGGCGATCTGTTCGATCTCGGCTCTAACGGCGGAGGCGTCCGCGCCGTCGGCCAGCTTGAGGTCGAAGAACTTGCCCTGACGGACGTCCGCGATTGCGGCGTGGCCCATGCCGGCCAGAGCCGAGCGGATGGTGGCGCCCTGGGGGTCCAGCACGGTGGGCTTCAGAGAGACGTAGACGCGGGCTTTCATGGATCTCTCAATTGTAGCGCGGGGGTCATGGTAAACTACGAGTGTTACCCGTCTGAAAGGATTTGTGATGAAAGCTGGGATTCACCCCGCCTATAACGAAATCAGTGTGATCTGCGCTTGCGGAAACAACTTCCGGACGCGCTCGGCGCACAAGGGCGACATCCGCGTTGAAATCTGTTCCGCCTGCCACCCGTTCTTCACCGGCCGCCAGAAGCTGGTGGATACCGAAGGACGCGTGGACCGCTTCCAGAAGAAGATGGCGAAGTCGGCCTCGATCAAGAAGTCCCGCGAGAAGGTCAACGCGTAGTCCCTTCGCTATACCGGGCGGCTCGTGCAAAACCGGGCCGCCAATGCCTCCGTACCCCCATCGATTCTGAATCCGGCTGACTCCGCACGCGCCGGCGAAAAACCGGGAAACGTGGTGACTGTCCCCGGTTTTCAGAGGCGGGAGCGTAGTTGTTGCACGGCTACGCTGTCCGGGGTGATCTTCGCCTCGGCTTCCAGTTCCGCGAGCGCTCTGCCGCGGTCCCCCTGTTGCAGCCAGAGCAGGGCCAGGGCGAGGTGCGAGCCGGGCAGCTTCGGATCGGCAGCAACAGCCTTTTCGTAGGCCGCGATGGCCGGGCCGATCTGCCCCTGGCGTGCGTGGCCTTCGCCGATCCATTGGTGCAAGCGGGCGGCGCCGGGGTCCTTGTCCCGGATGCGCTGCACGGCCCATTGCGCCAGGCGCTCATAGGCACGGCCGAGCTGATAGGCGTTCTCCGGATTGGCGGGGGCCGCGGCGCGAGCCTTCTCCCAGCGGGCGACCGCGGCCAAAGGGCTCTCCGGGCCGGGCGCGGCCTGCAACAGCAGCAGCGGGATCAGCCAGTGTGTCACGGCGCCCCCAGCCGGCGGTAGGCGGCGAAAGCAGTCTCCGCGTCCGCCTGGCGCCCCATCTTCTGGTAACAACGGCCCAGCAGGAAGTAGGTCTGCTTGGCCTTTGGATCGAGCTTTACCGCCGCCTCCAGATGGGTCGCGCTCTCCGCGAAACGCCCGGCCTGGAGCAGCGCCGAGCCGAGGGCGATGCGCGCCGCCAGGGAAGCCGCGTCCAGGCGGACGGCCGCCTGCAAAGGCGGAACGGCGGCGGCCGGCCGGTCCGTGGACAACAGGCATGCCCCGCGCCCATAGTTCGCCTCAAAGCCGGCCGGGGTCACTTTCAAGGCGCGTTCGTAGTAGGAAAGCGCTTCCTCACAGCGGTTCCTCTCGCGCAGCAATTCGGCAAACCCGACCAGGGCCGCGGGCAGCGCCGGATCGGCCTGCAGCGCCAAACGGTACTCCCGCTCCTCACCCGCGGGGTCGCGCCGTGCGGCCGCCATCTCCGCTTTGAGTTGATGCGCCCGCGCCGCGCCCGGCCACTGGCGCAACAACCCGTCGAACTCCATCTGCGAACGGATCGCGCCCAACTTCGCCAGGAAGTACAGCGCCTCAATATCGTTGGGGTCTTTCTCCACCGCCCTCGACAGCGCCGACCACGCCGCCGCCGCATCGCCCTGGCCCAGTGCCGCCCGTCCCCGCGCCACCCACCAGCGCGCCGCGCCGTCCCGCTCCGCCATGGTCGATGCCAGCGCCGCCGCCGCGCCGTACTCCTGGCGGTCCATGAGCCGTTCGAATTCCGTTTGCGTTTGCGCGTGCAGCAGGCCGACGCCCGCAGCCGCAGCCAGCAGCCACCGCATGGAATTCAAGTCTAATTCAGTTCGGCCGGATCTCGATGCGCCGCAGCAGCAGGTCGCGTTTCTCCAACTGCTTTCCCTCCACGCGGCGGACCGCTTCGCGCTGGGCCTCGGCGCGCGGGTCCTTGGTCTGCTGATAGAGCCGCAGGCGCGCTACGTGCGCCTTCAACAAATCGGGATCGAGCGTCAACGCCTGATCGATCTGCTCCGCCGCCTCGGCGAACCGGCCCAGGCGCAGATAGCTGGTGGCAAGCGCGACTTTGGCGTCGGGATAGGCCGGAACCAGGCGCGCGCACTCGGTGAGACTGGCGATCGCTTCGGCGTCCCGGGCTTCGTCCTGCGCGATCCGGCCGAGGAAGTAGAGCGCTCCCGGCCGCGCGGCCGTATCCGTGACGGCCAGTCGCAGTTCGCGGGCGGCCTCTTCGACGTTGCGGGCCTGATAATGCGCCGCGCCCAACACAAAACGGCCGCGAGGGTCCTTCGGGTTGGCCTTGACGTACGCTTCCAGGTGGGGAACGGCCTCCGCCGGGTAGCCCTGCATGAGCGCTGCGCCAAGGGCGAACCGGTAAGTGGGATTCGTTCCGTCCAACTCCACGGCGCGCCGCAGCGCGTTCTGGGCTTCAACGGGGAGGTCGCTTTCCGCGGCGGCCAAGCCGAAAAAGAAGTGCAGATCGGCGCGCTCCGGTGCGATCTGGCGGGCCCGGCCGGCGAACAGCAGGGCGTTCCGAAGGTCGCGGCTCTCATACGCGGAACTGGCTTGCTCCGCTAACACGTCGGGGTTCGACTCATCCAGGCTCGCGAGTAACTCGTCCGCCTTCGCTGCCGAGCCGGAACGGCGCAGCGCCCGGACCAGCCGAACCTTTCCGCGCACCGAGATCTCCGGAAGCGCTTGGAAGAGGCCGGCCAGCACCCGCTCCGCTTCAGCGCCTTCCACCACCGGCGCGACCAGCCACACCTCTTCCTCGCTTCCCATCTCCCGGCACGACACCGGTGCCCGTTTCAAGGCGAGTTCGCAGGCGCAGCGCACGGCCTGGCCCCGCCCGGCGGGCAGCAACGCCGCCTGCCGCGCCGATTCCGGGAACCGGCCGAGCCAGAGCAGCGACTCCGCCAGCCGCTCACGGCCCTCCACGTGCCCAGGGACCGCCGACAGTAACGCCCGCCAGGTGGCCACCGCCCGCTCCACGCCCGGGCGCCCGTTCCTGGGATCCGATTGCGCCCGCCCCAGATTCAGATAGGCCCCCAACAGCTTCGGCTCGTGCCTCACCGCGCGGGAGAAGGCGGCCTCCGCTTCGGCGATCCGGCCCTCCTGCGCTTCAACGATGCCGAGCAGGTTCCACATCCCGCCGTCCGCGGGCCCGGCGGCCAGGCGCCGGTCAATCTCCCGCCGCGCGCCGGCAAGGTCGCCCTCGGAAATCATGGCCTGAATGCTGAGGTATCTAGTCGCCGAGTTTTGGCCCTGCAGCAGCAAGGCCGCCGAATACAGAACAAATACGGCGCGACGCGAATTAAACAAAGGAAATTATCCTTGACAACAGGCGCGACCATGATAACATCCGACACTAATAGTTCCACTCGGAACTTAACAGAGGGGGGTGTCTGTGCGCTACGTTCGTCTAGCTGGGCTCTTGATTTGTCTCTGCGCGAGCCTCTTCGCGCAGTCCTTCAATTCCTCGATCGGCGGTACCGTATCGGACCCGTCGGGCGGCTCGATCCCGAACGCGACGGTCACTTTGAGGAACCTTGACCGTGAGGCCACCTCGCGGGTAACCACTAGCGCGGAGGGTTTTTACAGCTTCCCGAATCTGGCTTCCGGCCGCTATGAGCTGACCATTCAGGCCGCTGGCTTCAAGCTGTTTTCGCAGAAAAACATCACGCTCCTGCTGAACCAACAGGTGACCGTCAGCGCCCGCATGGAAGTCGGCGACGCCACGCAGACCATCGAAGTGACCGAGACGGCGGCGCAGGTGAATTTCACGGACGCGGTGCGGCAGGAGGGCGTCTCGGGCAAGGAACTGAATGAATTGCCCCTGGTGGTCTCCGGCGGCCCCCGCTCGGCGGCCAACTTCACCGTGCTTCTGCCTGGCGTTTCCACGGGCGGCACCAACGACGCATTCAACGCCCGCATCAACGGCGGATTGCAGACCGGGCAGGAAGCGATCATGGACGGCGTCAGCATGCAGCAGGGCACGATGAGCCAGAGCGGCATGATCTCGTTCTTCGACTTCCGCATGACCCCGGACATGGTGCAGGAGTTCAAGGTGCTCACCTCGAACTACGAGCCGCAATACGGCGCCTCCACTTCGGCGCAGATGATCGTGGAAACCAAGTCCGGCACGGACAAGCTGCGCGGCGGCGTCTTCGAGTACCTCCGCAACGAGAAACTGAACGCGCGCCAGTTCGGCGCCGACAGCCGTCCCATCGACAAGCAGCACAACTTCGGCGGATTCCTGGGGGGCAAACTTCCCTTCCCGTGGATCAATCGGGGCAACAACCAGACGTACTTCTACACCGACATCGAGGCGTTCCGGGCCACCGGCGGCAATAACCGCCCGACCCTGACGGTTCCCACCGCCCGCATGAAGCGCGGCGATTTCGGCGAGTGGCCGTTCCCCGTGCTGGACCCCGCCACCACCCGGCTGAACCCCAACTTCAACGCCAACGCCGCGGAGGGCCCGGGCAATACGCGCTACTTGCGCGACCAGTTCGCCAACAACGTGATTCCCACGGCGCGCATTCAGAACTCGCTCGCCAATCCCTTCCTCGCCTTCGTGCCCGACCCGAACCGTCCCGGCATCCAGAACAACTACCAGGTGCCGACGCCGATTCCCGATTCGATCCTCGCCAACACGAATTACTACATGGCCCGCATCGATCACAACCGCGGCGAGAAGGACCGCATCTACCTCACCCTGTGGCATCAGCGGGCGGCGGTGAAGTTCAACTCCCTGTTCCCACAGGAGATCTCCGAGCAGAGCTTCTCCGATCCCCAAAACTCCTGGGTGAACCGCATCAACTGGTCGCACACGTTCTCGCCCACCCTGCTGAATCACTGGAACGCCGGTTACCTCAACCGGAATGAAGGTTATGGTTCCATCAACCAGGGCTTCGTCGATAAGTTCCCGCAGATCCGCGGCGTCGCGGCCGCCTCGGTACCTCCGCGCGTCAGCTTCGGCAGCGATTCTTACACCGGCTACGGTAACAGCACGGGTAACAACCTGCGTAACATCACCACGCGCCCCACTTACATCACGACCAACCTGACCACCTGGGTGAAGGGCAGCCATACCTTCAAGTTCGGCGGCGAGTACCGCTATCTCGGGCAGGACTTCAACGCCGGCGGCAACGAAGCCGGTTCCTTCGGCTTCGACCGCATCCAGACGGGTCTGGTCGGCATTCAGGCCGGTAACCCGATCGCCAGTTTCCTGCTCGAGCAGGTGAACAACGCGAACGTCGATTTCCGCACCGTCTCCAGTTGGCAGGCCCGGGCGCACGCCTTGGTCTTCCATTTCGGCGACACCTGGCGCGCGAATCGCAAGCTGAGTATCAACTACGGTCTGCGCTGGGACATCTTCACGCCCAGCGTGGAGAAGGAAGATCGCTTCTCGTTCTTCGATCCGACCGGCCCGAATCCCGCCGCGGGCGGCCGTCCCGGACGCCTCGCCTTTGCGGGCGACAACTATGGCGCGGCCAGCTACGGCGCGCGATACCCCGAGAAACTCTGGTGGCGGGGCTTCGCACCCCGGTTGGGTATCGCCTACGCGCTCGACAAGAAAACCTCGATTCGCCTTGGCTACGGGATGTTTTTCACCCAGAACTACTTCGCCGGCTGGGGCGGCGGCATGAACCTGGACGGCTTCAACCAGAACGTCTCGTTCTCCAGCACGCTGGGCGGCATCGGGCCGGCCTTCGTCCTGAGCCAGGGCTTCCCGCAGAACTTCCAGCGTCCGCCGTTTATCGACCCCGCTTTCCGCAACGGCCGCGGCACGCTTTATCGCGCGGTGGAAGGCAATCGCCGTCCCTACTCGCAGCAGTGGAACTTCACCGTGGAGCGCGAGTTGCCCGGCGCCATCGTCGGCAGCGTGTCGTACGTAGCCAATAAGGGAACGCGCCTCCCTTCCTCGCTACTTCCGATTAACGCGCTCAACCCGAGCCAATTGAGCCTCGGCAGCCGGCTGAACTCCGTGTTCCAGCCCGGCCAGGCGGAACTCGAAGGCGTGCGCGCCCCGTACGCCGGATGGGCCGCGCAGTTGCTCGACGCCGGTTGCCAGCCTTCCGTCGCCCAGGCGCTGCTGCCGTTCCCGCAGTTCTGCACCGGCTTCACCGCGCAGAATGAGAACGCTGGTAACTCAACCTATCACTCCGCCCAGTTCAAGGCGGAGAAGCGCTACGGTGCGGGCCTCTATCTGTTGGCTGCCTACACGTGGTCGCGCCTGATCACCGACGTCCAGTCCACCAATCCGGAAGCGAACACGTGGGCCGGCGGCGCGGGCGCCATTTCGCCCTTTGAGCGCCAGCGCAACAAAGGCCTGGCGCAGGACGACGTGCCGCACGTGTTCACCACCTCCTTCGTGTACGACCTTCCCTTCGGCCCCGGCCGCCGCTTCGCAGCCACCAAGAGCGCGTCCAGCTACCTGGTGGGCGGCTGGTCCGTAAACCTGATTCAGAAGTGGCAGGCGGGTACGCCCCTCCTGTTCCGCAGCTACTAGGATTGCAACGCCATCCCCAGCCAGTTCCGGCTGACCTGTATTCCGGGTGTGCTCTCCGGCAAGAACCCGCTTCTGCAGGACATGAACAACATCGACGTGAACCGTCCCGTCTTCGACCGCACGGCGTTTGAGCCGGTCGGCACCGTGGGCGGCCGCTTCTATTACGGCGTCGGCTCGCGCATCACCAACCTGCGCGGCCCACGCTTCGCCAACACCGACTTCAGCGTGGTGAAGAACACGCCCATCCGCTTGTCGCAGGACCGCATCATCAACGTCCAACTCCGCGGCGAGTTCTTCAACCTCTGGAACGCTCATTACTTCACGACATCGGGTGCGCAGGGCGACGGCGGCGGCTTCGTCCGCGACGTCTCCGATGTCAACTTCGGGATGTGGAACGGCGCCGTCACCACGCCGCGCAACATCCAGTTGACGATGCGCGTGACCTTCTAACCGCCGCCTCTCACCGCCTGGGGCCGGCCGGCGCTTCCGCCGTCCGGCCCTTTGCTTTGCGAAACTCTTCCAGTTCGGCCACCGCCTCCGCCATCTTCCCCGCCCGCCGCAGCAGCAGGCTCAACGAGTAGTGCGGTTCGGGCAAAGCCGGATCGATCGCCACCGCCCGCCGCTGTGCGGACATCGCTTCGTCCGTGCGCCCGAGCGCCTCCAGGACGAGTCCCAACTGATGGTGCGCCTTGGCGAAGTTCGGATCGCACCGCACGGCATCCCGCAGCGCCCCCTCCGCCGCCTCCAGCCGCCCCAGCTTCCGTTGCAGGACGCCCAGGTTGTGACGCGGCCAGGCCGGGCAGCCTTCGCCGGCCATCGCCTTGCCGTAGGCCTCGATCGCTTCCTCATTCCGCCCCAGCGCCTCCAGGCTCAAGCCCAGGTTGTCGTAAGCGCGGGAGAAGCCGGGGTCGGCCGCCAGGGCCTTCCGGAATCCCTCCAGGGCGCGCTCAAACTGCTGCGCGTCGTAATCGAGCCGCGCCAGCCAGTAGATGTGCAAAGGGGTCTCCGGCAGCCGCCGCAACTCCCGTCCCGCCCGCTCGGGCATGGCCAGCGCCACGTAACACATGGCGAGCGTGAAGCGGTCCGCGTCGTTGAGCGGCTGGATCGCGTCAGCTTTGGCGAAGGCGATCCCGGCCTGCATCGTCTCGCCGCTCTGGAAAAAGCTCTGCCCCAGCCAGGCGTAGATCTCGGCGTCCGCGGTTCTGGCGGCGCGCTCGGCCAGCATCCGGCGGACGGCGGTCCGGTCGCCCGCTTGCCAGGCCTCCCGCACTGCGCGGCGTTCGGCAGCCTCCAGGCGATTGAACCAGGCGGGTGGCGCCGGAAGTTGGGCGTGCAAAGTTCCTGCCAGCAGCAGGCCCGCAAGCCACCTCATGGTTTGATGATCTTACACTACCCGCCGAAGCGCCTGGCGATCGACACGCTCCAGTAGCGGTTATCGGGAATGCGCGGCTGCAAACCGGCCTGCGGGCGCAGCATGAACTCTCCGCTCCAGCGCCCACGCGACGCGATCAGCGTTCCGTAATAGCGCAGCACCCGGTTGCCGCCCTTCCCATAGAGGTGCCAACTGTACACGTACGCCGGCCCGTGTTGCAGCGCGAAGGTCACGCCGCGCGTCGAGAACAGCCGTTTGGTGTGGAGCGCCTGGACGCACAGGAAGGTCCCCCGGGGCAGGCCGGACAACAAAAGCGTCTTCGCGTTCGCGGAGATGGTCACTGGGGCCTCTTCACCGCCGCTCCAGGCCAGGTAGCTGTCGAGCGCCAGGTCGCGGGTCCCGCCCAGCACGTGCTGGAAGTTCCAATGTTCCAGCCCGCCGCCTCCGGTCACCGTCCCGCCGGCGACCTTCGCCAGCGGCGTCCGGTAGCGCACTCCCGCCTCGAAGTCCGGTTTCCCGCTCCGCAGGTCCGTGGTCGACCAGCCGTAGAACTGCACGCTGTCGCGCGAACGGAAGACGTTCGTGCGCGTCGCCGTCAGGCGGTTCTGCTGGGCCGGGCCGCGGCCGAACATCCCACCGAGGGAAAGCTGCATCCCCTGCGAGATGCCGCTCTGCCAGGTCGCGCTCCAGACGCCGCCCGGGCGCCGGTCCGAACCATGCCCAGCCGCCGCCCCGGCCGACGGTCCGCCACCGGCGGCGGCGGCGGACGCCATTGCGGCCAATACGGGTAGCACGGCGGCGGACAAAGGAACCATTTTCAGACTCTATTGTCTCATATCGGCCGTTCCGGCGAAGCCCCGACGGAACTTCCAACCTTTGGACCTCGTTCTACGTCGAAAGGGGTGCATTGACGGTGAGTTTCGCGATAACCGGAGAGCCCGCGGCCTTCGTGGGCGACGACGAACTGCTGGCCGCGTGCCGGCGGGGCGACGTGCGCGCCTACGAACAGTTGTACGCCGCGCATTCCGGCCGGATGAAAAGCATCGCGTTGCACATGCTGGGCAACCGGCAGGACGCGGAAGATGCGGTCCAGGAGACGTTCTTGAAAGTGTTTCGCGGGGTGAACGGGTTTCAGGGTCAATCGGCGGTCGGCACCTGGATGTGCCGCATCCTGATCAACACCTGTTACGACGCGCTCCGCAAGCAACGCCCGGAGGCGGCGGAGATGCCCGCGCCCGCCGCGATGCCCGGCCGCGGGTCCAGCGTGCCGCTGAAGGTCGCGCTCGAAGGCGCTCTGGGGCGGATTGCGCCGAACCACCGCCTGGTGTTCTGGCTGTATGAGGTGGAAGGGTACCGGCATTCCGAGATCGGGCAGATCTTGCAGGTGCCCGAAGGGACGTCGAAGTCCTGGCTGTTCGAGGCCAAGCGCGCGCTGCGGCGGATGCTGGGGGAGGGGCTCGAATGAAGATCGAGTGCCGGGATTTCGACCGCGCGGTGCAATCTCCCGAGCTGCTGTCGGACCTCCGGGAGCATGCGCGCGCCTGCGAGCGATGCGGCCGCGAGTTGTATTTGTGGAACGAGCTTTCCAACGCCGCGCGCCACCTGCACACCGAATGGGAGAGTCCGGCGCTGTGGTCCCGGATCGAGGCGGACCTCAAACGCCAGCCCCGCCGCCGCCGTGCGTTCCCGGTGCGCTGGCTCACCGCCGCCGCCGCGGTGGCCCTGGCCGTGTTCGGGGTCTGGCGGTGGCAGTCCCAGCCGCCGTCCTCGCGGGCCGGCCGCGATCTGCTCACCGAGCAGACGCTGCGCGAACTGGAAACCGCCGAAGTCGCCTACGCCCGCTCGATCGAGCGGCTTTCGCTGCTGGCCGAAGCGGATCTGAAGCGCGACACCTCGCCGCTCGCGGCCAGCTACCGCGAGAAGCTCGTTCTGATTGACGCCGCGATCGTCGACCTCAAGGCCACGATCGAAGGAAATCGATATAACGCGCACTTGCGCACGGAATTGGCCTCGCTCTACCGCGACAAGCAGGCCACACTCCAGGAGTGGTTACGAAATGCGAATCGTCATTAGCCTTATGCTGCTCGCCGGCGCCGGCCTCCAGGCCCGCAACGAAGAGACCAGGAACTTCGAAAAAACCCTGCCCCTCGCCAAGGGAGGGTCGCTGCGCGTCGAGCACAGCATGGGTAACGTCTTTGTGCGCACCCACCCGCGCGCGGAAGTGGCCGTGCGCGCCATCATCCGCTGCTCCGCAGACACGGAGGAGGAGGCCAAGCGGTGCGCCGGCGCGATCCAGATCGAGATGCTGGAGACGGCGGGCTCAGTGTTGGTGCGCACGCAGTATCCCTCCGAGGTGCGCGGCAGTTGGTTCGGGCGGGGCCGTTCGCATTCGGTGAGCTATGACATCGCGATGCCCGATGCGGCGCCGCTCGACCTGCGGAACCGCTTTGGCGAGGTGAATGTCTCCGGCCTGGGCGCGGGCTCGACGATCCGCAACGCCAACGGCCGCGTTTCGTTCTCCGGCGGCAAAGGCGCGCAACGGATCGAGAACTCTTTCGGCGCCATCGAGGTTCTGCGCAACGAAGGAGACGTCGTGGTGGAAGGGGCCAACGGCGAGGTGACCGTCGAGAGTGTCACGGGAATCGTCGAGGTGCGCAACCGCTTCGGCCGGGTGACGGTGGCCCGCGCGGCCAAGGGCGTGACGGTCCGGAACAACAACGGCGCGGTCGAGGTGACCAACGCCGGCGGCACGACCAACGTAACCAACAGCTTCGGCGCGGTCAACGTGGTGGACGCCAAGGGGACTCTGTTCGTGGAGAACCAGAACGGCTCGGTGGATGCCCGCGGTGTCGCCGGCGCCGCCGACGTGCGCGCCTCCTTCGGCAAGGTGATGGCGACCTCCATCGCCGGCAACCTCTCCGTGCGCGCGCAGAACGGCACCGTGGTGGCCGAGAACATCGACGGCGGCGCGATCATCGAGAACAGCTTCGGGGCCATCGAACTGCGCGCGGTGAGAGGCGCGGCGCAACTGAAGGGCGCCAATAGTTCGGTGCGCGTCATCGGCGCCGGCGGGGAGATCTCGGCCGCCTCCTCTTTCGGAGGCATCACGATTGAGGACGCCGCCGGCCCGATCACCGTGGAAAACCAGAACGGCGCGGTGATCGTGCAGTCGAAGCCCGCCAAGGGGTGCCAACCGGTGGTGCTGCGCACCAGCTTCGGGCCGATTCGCGTGACCGTTCCGGACGGCGCCGGTTACGCCGTAGCCGCCCGTACGTCCTTCGGTAAGATCAACTCCGAACCCGAAATCGCGGTCAGCGGGGCGGTGACGCCCGAGACCATCAACGGGCGGATCGGCGCGGGCGGCTGCGAACTGCGCCTCACCAACGCGAACGGCGCGATCGACATTCTGAAGGGGATGAAGCGCTAGCCAATCTCCGCCCCCCGCCGGGAGGCGCTCGCTGATCTCCGCCAGCTTCCCTCGCCTCCCGGGCGCCCCGCGGCGCCGTCCGCCGTCCCGCCGACCATGGCCGCCAGCCGGCCCACCACGTCTTTCAGTGCCACCGACTGTGCGCTCAACTCCTCGGAGGCCGACGCGCTCTCTTCGGCGCTGGCGGCCGCGCGCTGCGTCACCTGTTCGATCTCCGTCATGGCCTTGCGAACCTGCTCGATGCCCTTCGATTGCTCGAGGCTGCCCATGCTCACTTCGTCCACCAAGGCCTTCACTTTGTTCACTTCGTCCGAGATCGCGGTGAAAGCGTCCGCGACGTGATCCACCTTCGCTTTGCCGTCGTTGGATTTGGCGATCGATTCTTCGATCAGGGTTGACGTGTCCTTCGCCGCCTGGGCGCAGCGCTGCGCGAGGTTGCGAACTTCATCGGCCACCACCGCGAAGCCCATTCCCGCCTCTCCGGCCCGCGCGGCCTCCACCGCGGCATTCAGCGCCAGGATATTGGTCTGAAACGCGATCTCGTCGATCACTTTGATGATTCGCGCGATCTTGTCGCTTTGGGTATTGATCTCCGACATCGCGGCCACGGACTGATCAAGCAGATTCCGCGTTTCGACGAAGCGCTGCTGCGACTGACCCATGAGCGCGGCGGCCGCCAGCGACTTCTCGGAATTCGCGCGCGCCATGCTGTTGATCTCCTCGCTCGACGACGAAGTCTCCTCGACCGACGCCGCCTGCTCGCTGGTGCCTTGCGCGAGCGACTGGCTGGACGCCGACACCTGGCTCGCCGCCCCACCCACCTGCTCGGCGCTCTCCGCCAGCGAGCCGATGGAATCCACCAACGTGCGGTTGATGCCTCGGACGGCGATCGTCGCGGCCCACGCGATCGCCGCGATCAAGCACGCCAGCACCGCCATCGTCCAGTTGCTTCGGGAAGCGACTTTCTCCCCCTCCGCCTCGGCTTCCTTGAGCAGTTTCAACTGCAGACCGCGGAACTCCTGCCCGATCTCGTCGAGCGTGTTCAAGCTCACCAGGACCTTGCTGGCGATGTCCTGGACTTGGTCCAGCTTCCCGTCCCTGCACAGTTGAATGTATTGCTGCGCGAGCGTTGCGTAGTTGCCAAGAGTCGATTCGAAGCGCGCCAGCATTTGCCGGCCTTCTTCCGTGACCAGCAACGGGCGCATTTCCGCGATGATCTCATTGGCCCCCTTGTGCGCGGCCTTCCAGTCGTTGAACGCCTCCTCCACCTTAGCGGGGTTCTTGAGGTCGGCGAAGACGTAGCTGCCCCGCATCGCCGCCGCCATCTCCCAACTGTGCGCGCGCAGGGAGTTGACTTGATCCAGCTTGACGGCGGTCTTGCCGATCGTTTCGTCCAGCATGCCGTTGACGTCCCGAAGATTCCAGGCACCCAATCCAGCAACGAGAAACGCGACCCCCCCGAGGGCGGCCACCGTCGAATAGAGTTTCTTTGAAATGGTCATGAGAGTGTTCCCGCGTCGAACGATCAATCCAGATCGCCCACGAAATTACGTATCGGTACCGGGACGGTTTTCTCCAAGAGATTTGCCTGATTAGGTCTTTTTGTC
>DALYJJ010000048.1:0-39490 GCA_031969915.1 Bryobacteraceae bacterium
GGGCGGCTGGTGGCGCTGAGCGGGACCAATGGTTCGCAGGTCTGGGTGTACCGGGGTGCGGGCAAAGGGTACGCCGCCTCGCCGGCGATCGACGGGGGGCGCGTGTACATCGGTTCGAAGGACGGCCGCTTCCACTCGGTGGACGCGGCGAACGGCCAGGCGGTGTGGACGTTCCAGGTGGGCAGCGCTTCGGACGCGGGCGCGGTTGCGGCGCCGATTCTGGCCTCGGCGGCGGTGCGCGCAGGCCGGGTCTATTTCGGGGCGGAGAACATGAACGCGTACGCGCTGGACGCGGCGACGGGAGCGCGGCTGTGGCGGCGCGCCGTGCGGGGACAGTCGTTCGGCCATACGTGGCCGGTTGCTTCGGGGCAGGCGGGCGGGTTGGTACTGTTCCGGACGACGCCCATCTATGCGTTCCACGATCTGCTGAACAGCGACGAAGCGCACCTGCAGGCGGCCGCGGGAACTTCGGGCGGCACGCTGGGCGACAAGGCGGCGTGGATTGTCGAGCAGCGCGCGGTGAGCCAGCGGCTGCGGGACAACCCGCACCGGCGATCGCTGTGGGAGCTGAACGCGGCCACCGGAGCGGACCGCTACGCGCTGCCGCTGCCGGTGGTCTACACGAGCGGTGTGGGCGACGCGCCGGCGCCGCCGGTGGTGGACGACTCGACGAACCGGGCGTGGATCATGACGCGCTCGGTGTACGCGCGCTTCGACGGGATGGGGGTGCGGAACTACGGGGAATTCGCCAAGCTGAACCTGGCGTTCGATCCGGCGATTTACAGCGACGCGACGCTGCCCGAAGACCGGTTAGGCATCCGGTTCTTCGGCTGCCGCGGCTCGTCGAACTGCAAGATCGCGTGGGAGGACTTTCACAAGATCGCCGACGAGGGCGAAGTACTGACGGCGGCCTCCAACGCGGTGTTTTCCTCGAACTGGGTGTCGGCGGGTGGCATCGATCTGGGGACGGAAGCCACGTTCAACGTGCGCTTCTACAGCTCGGACGACACGGGCGGGGCCGGCCTCTACGGGTCGCAGACGGGCGCGGTGGTGGCCAACGGCCGGATCGTGCTGCGCGATTCGCAGGGCATCAAGAGCTACACGATTCCGCGATAGACGAACGAAAGGAAACCGCCATGAGACACGCCGCACTCTTACTCGCTGGATTCGCTCTGGCCGCGCCCGCGTTCGCGATCGACACGGCGGCGGCCCGGCGCTACACGACGGAACGCCGGTGGGTGCGCCAGATCGACGCCGCCCCGTCGGCGGCGCTGCGCGCGGAATTGGAAGCGCACATCGTCCAATGGCTGGACCTGGCCGCAGCCTCGGGAACGCCGAAGCCGCTCTTCCTGCAGATCGGGATCACGGGCGGGTGGATTGTCTTCGGCAACCCCGGGGAAACCGCGAGCGCGCTGGCCGAGGCGCTGCCCCACCTGACGCCGGGAACGCAGGATCGCGTTAAAACATTTCTGCGTTCTTTTGTTCGCGCGAACGATCCCACGGCGATGGCCTTCGATCACTGCGCGTGGGGCTGGGGCGCCTGCGAACTGACGGGCGTGCGGCGCGAATACTACACTCTTCCCACGTCTCCGCTTCCCGATCCGCTGAACGCGAACGTCTATCCGCCGCCGGCGGTACCGGCGGAAGCGCTCTACATGCTGTGGCGCTACGCCGACCGCACGGGCGACTGGGATTTCATTTCCACCAGCACGCCGCCCTCGGGCGAACGCTGGAACCGCATTCGCACGTTGTTTCAGAGCATTCCCGCGACGCCCACCCGCTACGGCGAAGTGAGCGGCGCGATCGGCTACGCGCGGATGCTGGAGCGCTTCAACCTGAGCGCCGACGCTTCCTACAACGGGGCCATCGCCAAGGTCCAGGCGGGCCTCACGGCGGGGACGTCGTTCGGCGCGTTTCTCGACGCCTCCTACGCGCGGTTCCTGATCGGGACCCACGACTGGGCGTTTACGCCGTTCCACTATCTCCGCCAGCCGAACGCGGTGGGCGCGCACCTGGCGCCGGAGATCGGCCGGTTCCTTCGGGAAAACGCGCTGGACGCGGTGCGCGCGCGCGTGACGGCGAATCCGAACGAAGGACAGCCGGGGCAGAAGTACTCGATTGAAGCGCACTGGCCGGAGTGGTATCTGTATCGCGGCGCGTACCCGCCGATCGAGCTGTGGACGGGCCACTACGGCGAGAATCACATGGTGGCGCCGGACACGCCGTGGGCGCTGTTTCTGATTCACGCCTTCGTCTATGAAGAGCCGGGCGCGACGCTTGCGCGTTACGTCGATGTTCCCTACGGCGCGGCCGACCTGTTCCACATACAGCGCCTGGCCGCGGCGATCGAAGGATACGGCACGGTGGCCTGGAGCGCCACCGATCCGGGCGGGACGCCGCCCACGAACCGGCCGCCCTCGGTGGTGCTGACGGCGCCGGCGAACGGGGCCACGTTCACCGCGCCGGCCACGGTCACGCTGACGGCGGCGGCGAGCGACACGGATGGGACGATTGAGCGGGTGGAGTTCCTGAGCGGTTCGACGGTGCTCTTCACGGACAACTTGGCGCCCTACACGTTCACATGGTCAGGCGTTGGCGCGGGCGGCTACACGCTGACCGCACGGGCGGTGGACGACCAGGGCGCGATGGCGATGTCGGCGGCGGCGGCGATCACGGTCACCTCGCCGGCGGACACGACGCCGCCCACGGTGCCGGGGTCGCTCACGGCGACGGCGCAGTCGAGTTCGGCGATCACGCTGGCGTGGACCGCGTCGACGGACAACGGGGCCATCGCGGGTTATGAGATTGAGCGCAACGGCGCGCTGCTGGGGAACCTGGCGGCGGCGCCGCCGTTCACCGACAGCGGGCTTCAACCGTCGACCGCATACAGCTATCGGGTGCGCGCGGTGGACGGAGCGGGCAATCGCTCGGGCTTCAGCTCCGCCGCGTCGGCGACCACACCGGCGGCGCCGCCGCCGCCCGCGGCGAACAATCTGCTGCAGAACGGAACCTTCGATGCGGGTAACGCCAACGGCTGGTCAATCCAATACGGTCTGACGGTGGAGCCGGGCGCCGCCCATGCGAGCGCCTTCGGCTTGAAGATGATGACCAACGGCCGGATCGACCAGGTGTTTCCGACGACGGTGGGCCGGACCTATTACGCGATGGCGCGGGTGCGCATCGATCGCGAAGTGGCGCGGCCGACCTGGGGCGGGCTTCGGGTGCAGATCACGGCCTACGACTGGGGGGTGCGCGCGGAGAAGACGTTCGGCGTTTCGGAGAGCCCGGCGGGGCAGTGGAAGCGGATCGACCTGACGTTCTCGGCCACCAGCGCGCAATCGCGGTTCTCCTATGAGAACTTCAGCGGCGGTGGGCAGTATGAGGCGAGCGCGGACGACTTCATCGTGAGCGAGCAGCCGATTCCGGCCGACGGGACGACGCCGGCGAATCAGCCGCCCACGGTGGCGTTGAGCGCGCCGGCGGCCGGGTCATCGTTCACGGCGCCCGCGGTGATCGCGTTCTCGGCGATGGCGGGCGACGCGGACGGCACGGTGGCGCGGGTGGACTTCCTGGCGAACGGCAACGTGGTGGCATCCGACACGGTGGCGCCGTTCGCGGCGAATTGGGCGAACGTGCCGGCGGGCAACTACACGCTGGCCGCGAGGGCCACGGACGACAAAGGAGCGACGGCCACATCCGCCGCGGTGGCGGTGACGGTGACGGCGTTCGTGGACGGGACCGCGCCGACGGCGCCTACGAACCTCACGGCGACGGCGCAGAGCAGCACGTCGGCCGCGCTGCAATGGAGCGCGTCGACGGACAACGTGGGGGTGGCGGGCTACGAGATCGAACGCAACGGCACGCTGCTGGCGGCGCCGGTGACGGCGGCCAGCTACACGGACGGCGCGCTGGCGGCGGGCACAACCTATAGCTGGCGGGTGCGCGCTTTCGACGCGGCGGGCAACCGTTCGGCGTTCAGCGCGGCGGCATCCGCGACGACGCCGGCGGCACCGCCCCCGCCGCCGCCCGGGACGGGCAATCTGCTGGTCAACGGCGGGTTCGAGGCGGGCTCGCTGGCGGGCTGGAACGCGCCGGGGGTGACGGCGGTGCAGTCGGTGGTGCGCGAGGGCGCCTGGGCGGCTCGCATAGCGAACAACGGCATCGACCAGGTGATCAACACGGTGCCGGGCAAGACCTACAAGCTCACGGCGTGGCTCAAGATCGAGAGCGAAACGGGCTCGGATTGGGGGGGCCTGAACTTCAGCGTGCAGAGTTACGACTGGAAGCAGATCGCCTTCATCGGCTGGCTGCACCTCGCCAACACGGGGACGAACTGGACGAAGTTCGCGGCCACCTTCACGGCCACGACGGCGCAGACGCGCATCGGAGCGGGCTATTTCGGCGGGCCGGGGCGCACGGTTGTCGCCTATCTCGATTCGCTGGCAGTCTTCGAGAAGACGGGGAACGCCGTGCCGGTGTTGAACCCGACGCTCAGTTCGACGCGCACTACGGTACCGGGGACGCTGGCCTTCACCACGGGGGCGAGCGACGCGGACGGGGCGATCACGCGCGTCGATTGGGATTTCGGCGACGGTGTGCAGTCGCAGGCGGACAGCGGGAGCCGCGCGGTGCGAACCACGGGCACGTTCCGCGCGACGGTGCGGGTGGCCGACGACGACGGGAACGTGGTTTCGCGGGTGCTGAGCTGGTCGGCGACGAACAGCGCGCTGCCGTCGATCGGCTTCGCCTCGACGCCCGCGCCGAACGCGGCGATCGCGACGCCCCAGGCGTCGTTCAGCGGGACCGTGATGGCGCAGCAGGGCCGGGTGACGGTGAGCACGGACCGGGGAGTGGTAGTGGACGGCGCGGTGAGCGGGCTCACGTGGACGGCGGTGGTTCCCCTGCGGCCCGGGCGGAACCGGGTGCTGGCGCAGGTGCTCGACGGGAGCGGCCGGGTGAACTCGGTGGAACGGATCGTGCGGTACGTTCCTTCGGCGGCGCTGGCGATCACGGGTATTTCTGAAACCGGTTCGTTCGAGCGATGGGAGCCGGTTGAGATCAACTTCCAGGTGGAGAACAGCGCGGCCTCATACCCGCAGTTCCCCTACGAGGCCGCGCCGCATCCGGGGCTGGCCTTCGTGGAGGGGATCACGGTGGACGCGTTGTTCACGCGGGAGGGGAGCCCGGCGGTGTACCGGCGGCCGGCGTTCCTGCGGCAGGAGTATGAGCGCGCGCTGAAGTCGGGCGAAGAATGGATGCACCCGCTCGGCGCGCCGGTGTGGACGGTGCGGTTCGCCCCGCCGGAGACGGGGACGTGGCGGTATCGCATCGAAGCGCGCGAAGCCAAGGGCAGCGCGCAGTCGGCCGAGCGGACGTTCACGGTGGCGGGCGCTTCGAACGTCTGGAACCGCGGCCCGGTGCGGGTCTCAGCCACCGATACGCGCTACTTCGAATACGCCGACGGGAGCGTGTTTCTGGGGGGCGGGAGCGGCATCGGGGCGAGCCATGAGACGTTCTCCTACGACATGGCGAACACGCTGGCGGCGATCGGCACAGGCAATCAGCAATGGTTCCGGTGGTGGATTGCGGGCCAGATCTGGGGTTCGGCCTGGGCGCCGTGGGCGTCGCGCACTCTGGGGCACGAGGGCACGGTGGCGCCCTCCGGGCTCACGGTGGAGAGCCGCTACGGCGACGGCATCGCGGCGTTGCGGCTGGATGCGGCGAATCCGCTGATGTTTCAGGGATTCTCGAGCGGCCACGCGCCGCTGATTCCGGGGCGCGCCTATCGAGTGGTGGTGCGCTGGCGCACGGAAGGAGTGACCGGGCCGCGCACGCCGGGGCAGCCCTACGGGGTGTGCGTGAAATTCACCGGCTGGCCGGAGCCGGGGCAGACCGGATCGCTTCCGGTGCTGGTCGGGCACGTGGCGGGCGATGCGCCCTGGCACGTGGCGCAGGGCGACTTCACGGCCACGGGGGATCTGGCGCCGAACCTGGCGCTGATCCTGGAGAACAACACGGGCGGGCGGGCGTTCGTCGATGAGATCGGGCTGTATGAGCGGCTGGCGGGGGGCGCGCTGGGGCCGCAACTGCTGCGCAACCCGAAGTTCAATTCGCATCTGACGTTCGATCCGCGGCGCTCGGCCGGGGTGGACGCGATCCTGCGGCAGGCGTCGCAGCAGGGCATCGCCTTCCGGATGGTGGTGAGCGAGAAGCAGGAGTACCTGCTAAACCACTACGGGCCGGAAGGGCTGCCGGACCGCAACGGCGGCCATTTCAATCGCACGGGCAACACGGTGAACCAGCGGCTGCACGAATACTACTGGCGCTACCTGTTCGCCCGCTACGGGGCGTTCCGCGCGGTTCATTCCTGGGAGCTGGTGAACGAAGAGGCGCCGGGACCGACGGAGCACTTCAAGCTGGCCGCGCGCCTGGCGCAGTTGGCCGTGGCGGACGGCAACCCGCACCCGGCGACGACGTCGACCTGGGCGACCTTCGCCGAGGACGCCTGGAAGGCGCCGTCGAGCGCGCCGATCTCGAACGCGGACTTCCATCTTTACGCGCGGTTCGGGTGGATCGAGCCGCAGAACGAGCTAGCCAACGATTCGGCGCGGTTCTACGACGAGTATTCGCGCGCGGCCCGGGCGGCGGACTTCAACAAGCCGGTGACGTGGGGCGAGCAGGGGATCGCGGCGGCGACGTCCACCGACCATCAGGACCCGGGGCTGGCGCAGGACACGGCCGGCGTGTGGCTGCACAAGATGATCTGGGCGGGAGCGGGTCCGGGCGGCGTGTATCCGCTCTACTGGTACACGGACAACATCTTCGGCAAGAGCCTGCACCGGCTCTACGGCAACTACAACCGCTTTATGGCGGGGATTCCGCTGTCGAACGGCCGGTACGTGGACGCGGGCGCGGTGTCGAGCACTCCGGCGCTGCGGGCCTTCGGCCAGAAGGACACTGCGAGCGGCGCCGTGCATCTGTGGATCGACAACCGCGCGCACACGTGGCGCGCGGTGGTGGACGGGGCGGCGGTGGCGCCGGTATCGGGAACGCTGACGGTGGCGATGGCGGCACCGGGGGCGCGGTACACGGCGGCGTGGTTCGACACGCGAACCGGGCAGGCGGTGCGATCGGAGACGGTGACGGCGCAGGCGTCGGGAGCGGTGGTGCTGAACGTAAGCGAACTGGCGGCTGACACGGCCGTGCGTCTCAGCCGCCAGTAGGGAGGTTACTTCGGCAGCGTACCGGCCAGGTAGATGCCGGTGAAGACGGGGTTGGCGCCGCGCCGCTGGGCGAGCGGATTCTGTCGCATGACGCGGAAGGCGACGGCGTCGCCGGCCTTGAGCGTGGTCTGAACGCGCTTGAGGTCGTCCACCGAACCGACGGCCTCGCGGTTGATGCGCACGATGATGTCGCGCTCCTGGAGGCCGATGGACTCGGCGAAGGAGCCCTCCTCGACGGAAGTGACCATGATGCCGGGCTCGTTGAACTTGAGTTGTTCCTTGTCGGTCTCGGTCATGTTGCGGACGCCGATGCCGAAGCGGGAGGGAACGGACTCGGGCTTGGACGGCTCCTCGAACTCCTCGACGAAGGGGCGGATGCGGGGCGAATCGCGGTGGACCTTGATGCGGTCGGCGATGAGGATCTTCTTGTCCAGGCGCTTGCCGTCGCGCTCGAGCGTGACGTTGGCCTCAGTACCGACGGGGAGGTCGGAGATCTTGTTGACCAGGTCGTCGCCGTCCTTGACTTCGGCGCCGTTAATGGCGATGACGACGTCGTCGCGCTTGAGACCGGCCTGTTCGGCGGGGCCGCCCTGGGTGACTTCATCGACGATCACGCCGCCCTTGAGGCCGAGGGCCTTGAAGGTCTCGGGCCGCACGTTGTTGTTGAAGCTGATGCCGATGGAGCCGCGGGTGACGCGGCCGTGCTGGATGATCTGGTTGTAGACCTTGACGGCCATGTTCACGGGGAGCGCGAAGCCGATGCCCTGATAGCCGCCGCTCTGGGTGGCGATCATGGTGTTGACGCCGATGACCTCGCCGTTGATGTTGATGAGGGGGCCGCCGCTGTTGCCGGGGTTGATGGCGGCGTCGGTCTGGATGAAGCGCTGGAACTGGCCGGGGCCGACGTCGCGGCCGGTGGCGCTGACGATGCCCGCGGTGACGCTGGTTTCCAGGCCGAAGGGGGAGCCGATGGCGACGGCCCAATCGCCCACCTGGACGGCGTCGGAGTTGCCGATGCGGGCGGCCTGGAGGCCGCGGCCGGCGTCGATCTTGATCACCGCGAGGTCGGTTTCGGGATCCATGCCGATGACCTTGGCGGTGTACTCGGTGCGTTCATGCGGCAGGCGGACTTTGATTTCGTCGGCGCGTTCGACGACGTGATGGTTGGTGATGATGTAGCCGTTCTTGTCGACGAGGAAGCCGGAGCCGGTGCCTTCGCGGCGCGGCGGGCGCTGGGGCGCGTTGGGAACGGGACCGCGGAAGAAGCGGAAGAAGTCCATGCCCTCTTCGTCGTCATCGCCCTGCGGGTCCGGCTGATTGCGGCGCGCGCGCTGGGGCGTCTTGGGGGTGTAATTGGTGCTGATGTAGACGACGGTGGGCTCCATCATTTTGGCGAGCTTGGTGAACTCATTGGAGAGTTTCACGGGGCTCGGGATCTGCAACGGCGTCGCGTCCGGCGCCACGGCCTGTTCCTTGGCGGCGTTAACGCCCGAGTTGATGAGCGTACCGATCAGAATGCCGATCGAGAGAGTGAAGAGCAGCAGGCTGAGCGAAAGCAGCTTCTGCGTGCGCAAGGTACTGAAAAAACGCATGGGAATTTTTGATCCTCCCCCAAATGTCCCTATGTTCATTATAGAGTCGCCGGCTCTCCGGCGGCCCTGTAAATTCCGAACGAGGCTAGTTCGATGGATGCCCCGGCGCACCCGCGGGTTTCAATTCCGCCAGCACGATGCCCGCCAAGATCAGGGCGGCGCCGCCGAGCGTGGCGGAGGTGAAGGTTTCTCCACCCACGAGCGCTGAAACCACTCCCGCAAATACGGGTTCGAGCGAGAAGATGAGCGCGGCGCGGGTGGGCGAGGTGCGCGCCTGGGCCCAAGTTTGCACGGCGAAGGCCAGCGCGGTGGCGAGCAACCCCGTGCCGGCGATGGCAACAACGACTCTCGGACTCCATGTAACTCGCGGTGTCTCCGCCCACCAAAACGTCAGCAACGAACCGGCGGCCACGGTGGCGATCTGGATCAGGGCGAGACGCTCATAGCGGGCGCCGCTCGCATACTGCCCCAGGACCAGAATCTGGACGGCGAAAGCGACCGCGCACGCAATGGTTAACAGGTCACCCAATTCCGCCCGAAGCGAGCCGCCGGGCAGCGTCATCCACGCCATTCCGGCGGTGGCCGACAGGATGCCCAGGACTTCCAGCCGCCTGGTTCTTCTCCTATAGACGAGCGCGCCGAGAATTGGTACCAGGACGATGTAGAGGCCGGTGAGGAAAGCGGATTTCGCGGGCGTGGTGAGGCGGAGGCCGGCGGTCTGGAGGACGTAGCCGGCGAACAGGGCCAGGCCGCTGTAGAGGCCGCCGGCCCACTCGGCCCTGGGGTTGGGCACGCCGCCGAGCCGCGTGCGGAACACGAGCCAGAGGGCCGCGGTTCCGAGGCTGAAGCGCAGGGCGATGAACAGGAGGGTGGAGATATCGGCCAGCGCTTCCTTGATGACCACGAAGGTGGCGCCCCACACGAGGGAGACGAGGGCGATGGCGATCTCGGCGCGCCAGGGAGACGGGCTCATCCGCCGTTGGCCAGGCTCCTGAGCAGGAGGCTGAGGGTGAGCAGGACGCGGCGGAGGCCGAGTTCGCGGCCGTCGGGATGAAACCACTCCTGCGGCGTGTGGGCGCCGCCGCCGGTGCCGCCGGCGCCGATGGAGATGGCGGGAAGGCCCATGGAGAGGGGGATGTTGGCGTCGGTGGAGGCGCAATCGAGATGGGAGCGGACGCCGAGGTGCTGGTCGACGGCGCGGACGAAGCGAAGGATGGGGGCGTCTTCGGACAGGCGTCCGCCGGGGCGGGAGCCGATCTCCCGGAGTTTGGCGGTGACGCGCCCGTTGGGGGAGCGTTCGTTTTCGGCGTCGACGGCGGCTTCGGTGGAGGATGTGAGGAGAGCGGCGAGGTCCTCGAGGCGTTCGGGGTCCTCACTGCGGAGGTCCACTTTGGTGCGCGCGGTGGTGGGGATGGAATTGATGGAGGAGCCGCCTTCCACCAGGCCGAAGTTGAAGGAGAGGCGGGGGCCGACGGCGCTGCTGGCGCAGCTGGGCGGCGGCAAGGCGGGGACGGGCGGCGGGATTGGAAGCGAACCAGGCGATGGCGCGGCTCATGGCGTGGACCGGGTTGGCGACGCCGTAGTCGCTCCAACTGTGTCCGCCAGGGCCGGAGAAGACGAGTTCGTAGCGGCGGCTGGCGAGGGCTTCGGAGGTGATGTGATCGAGGGTGGGGCCGTCGAGCACGACGAAGGCTTTGATCCTGGAGCCCAACTGCGACTGGCGGCACAGGTAGCGCATGCCGCTGAGATTGCCTTCGCCTTCTTCGCCGACGTTGGCGACGAAGAGGAGGTGGCCGCCCCAGGCGGCGGTGGGCAGGGTGCGTGCGATACGGGCGATGGCGAGGAGGGCGGCGAGTCCGGCGCCGTTGTCGGAGACGCCGGGCCCGAGGAACTTGCCGTCGCCGGCGACGCGGACGTCGTCGGGAGCGCGCGGCGCGAGGACGGTGTCGAGATGGGCGGTGAGGGCGACGAAGGGGCCATCCTTGGCGCCGCTGAGGGAGGCGATGACGTTGCCGGCGCGGTCGATCTTCGCGTCCCAGTCGAGGGCGCGGAGTTGTTCGGCCATCCAGGCGGCGCGCTTCTCTTCGAGGAAAGTGGGGGCGGGAATGCGGCAGAGGGCGAGGTGCTGCTCGTCAATCCACTTGCGCTCCCGGGCGAAGGACTGGAGGGCTTCCTTGAGTCCCTGAGACTGCGCGAGGTCGGCGATGGACTTCACGCCGGCAAGGTGCAGACCGTTCGCGGGGGACGCCGCCATGCAAACAGTGTATCGTGAGGCCGGCGGCGGGCTTGGGTTAGAAGGCGTGCGCGTACCGGCGCAGGGCGTCGATTTCGCGCTGCTGGCGTTCGAGGCGCATGCGGATGGCGATCATCACGACGCCGATCAGGAGGAAGGGGACCCAGTTGAGGAAGAGCATCTGGTAGTAGGCCGGATCCATCGAGCCGCCGCCCCAGACGACGGGCTGCGGATGTTGGGTGCGCCACCACTTGATGGAGAAGAAGACGATGGGCACGTCGGTGAAGGCGAAGATGGAAAGCACGGCGGCGATGCGGGCGCGCGTGGTGGGCTCTTCGATGGCGCGGCGGAGCATGAGGTAGCCGGCGTACATGAGCCAGAGGATGAGCATGGACGTGAGGCGGGCGTCCCAGGTCCACCAGATGCCCCAGATGATGCGGGCCCAGATCATGCCGGTGATGAGGTTGACGGCGCCGAAGGCGAGGCCGACTTCGGTGGCTGCGACGGCGAAGGCGTCCCATTGCATATTGCGCCGGACCAGATACACGACGCTGCCGATGAGGGCGGCGAAGGAGCAGAGGAAGGCGGTCCAGGCGGCGGGCACGTGAAAGAAGATGATGCGGAAGATGGCGCCCTGGAAGGCTTCGTCGGGGAGGTCCATGAGCATCACGTAGAGGTTGCGGCTGAGGAGAGCGGCGGCGATGACGGAGAGGCCCAGGAGCGTCTTCGGACTCATGCTGCCGATTGTACCCCGCGGGCATCGGGCGGACGCCGGCGGCGCGGGACTAGACGGGAATCCAACCCGCGCGGATGCCAATGGCCACGGCCTCGGCGCGGCTGGCGGCGTTGAGTTTGGCGAGGATGGACGCGACGTGGTACTTGGCGGTGTGTTCGGAGATGCCGAGTTTGTAGGCGATGGCTTTGTTGGGCTCGCCGTCGGCGAGCAGGCGCAGCACCTCGATCTCGCGGGGCGTGAGTTCGGCGGTAGGGGTAGGGGCGCGGGTGGCGAAGAGGGCGGCGGCATCGGAGGCGGGTGCGGCGACCAGGCCCGCGGCGGCGGCGTACACGGCGGCGTGGATTTCATCGGGCCTGGCCTCGCGGGGAAGCACCACGCGCACGCCGGACCGCAGGAGCGTCAATTCGCCGCCGAGGGCCACGACGGGCACGCCCATCGAGGCCCAGCGGAGAGCCTCTTCGTCGTCCTGCTCCGCGTCGACCAGCGCGACGTCGGGCGGTTCGCCGGGTGAGGAGATCTCGACCGCGCCATTCTGGCTGAGCACGGCTTCGAGGCCCGCCTTGAGCAACGCGGAGGGCGATAGGACGAGCACGCGGATCAAGCGGCTTTCACGCTCCTCTCCTGGAGGCGCACGGCGACTTCGCGGGCCGCTCCGCCGCCGCGGCGGAAGGGAAGGCGGAGGAGTTCGGGGCCGGCGTCGATCCACGATTCGAGCTGGCTCATGGTTACGGGGAGCAGATCGCCGGGCAGCAGAGAGGCGAGTTCGGCGGCGCTGCCGGGCTCCACTTCGAGCACCAGCAGGCCGTCGCGCACGGGCTGGAGCGTGACGCCGAGGCGGCGGCGCTCGGGCTCGCGAAGGAAGCGGGCGACATCGTTGCTGGGGATCGCCAGCCCGAGGCCGCCGGCGACCATGGTGTTGATGCCCACGACGCGGCCGCGGGCGTCGGCGAGCGGGCCGCCGGAGTTGCCGGGAGCGAGGCGCACGGCGGCCTGCACCCACTCGCGCGCGCCGAGGCCGCGCAGGCGTCCGACGCCGTAGACCGTGCCCGCGGTGAGGGCGCCGGTGAAGCCGAGTGGGTTGCCGATGGCGATGACGACTTCGCCGGGGCGAAGGCGCGACGAGTCGCCCGCTTCGGCGGGCTCAAGGCCGGGGGCGTCGAGGCGCAGGCGGGCGAGGTCGCGCCGGGGATCGCGGGCGAGTACTTGGGCGCGGGCGCGGCGGCCGTCCCACAACTCGGCGCGGGCTTCGGAGCCGCGCACGACGTGGGCATTCGTCACGATGGTCCCGGCGGCATCCCAGAGAACGCCGGAGCCGATGCCGCGCCCGCCGGCGTCGACCAATTGCACGGTTGAACGGCGAAGCCGCTCGGCCACGCGTCCGAGGCTTTCATCGGCCATGGGTCAATCTCCCTTCCTGGCGCGTTCGCCGACGGTGGCGCGCACCTGGGCCGCCGCGCCGCCGTGCAGCAACTGGATGGCGACTTCGCGTCCGGGGCCGTGCTCTTCGAGCACCGCGAGCAGGTCGTCGGTATCGCGCATGGGCTTGCCGGCGACGTGGAGCACGATGTCGCCCACGATGAGGCCCGCGGCTTCGGCCGGGCTTCCGGGTTCGACGGTAAGGACGATGAGCCCTCCTTCCTCTTGGATGCCGGTGCGGCGGCGCACGGATTCATGGAGGGGAACCGGTTGGAGGCCGACGCCGAGCCAACCGCGCGCCACCTGGCCGCGCGAAAGCAGGTCGTCGACCACGCGGGCGATGGTGGAGCAGGGAATCGCCACGCCGGCTACGCGCGAGAGGCCGTTGCTCGCGATGCCGATCAAGCGGCCCGCACTGTCGATGACCGCGCCGCCGGTGGTAGCGGGGTGCATGGCGGCGTCGAGGCGGATGTAGTGGTCGAGCCGGCCGCCGCGCCAGGTGCGCCAGGGGCCGCTCACCGCGCTGATGATGCCCCAGGTGGCGTTGATGCCGGATTCCTCGCCGCGTCCGACGGTGAGCACGAGGCGGCCCGGTTCGAGCGTCTGGGCCGGAGCGGGCTCGAGAGCGGGGAGTTTCGCCTCAGTGCTGATGACAGCGAGGTCCGTGCCGCGATCGCGGAGCACGCCGCGCACCGCGGCCGTCGAACCATCGGGCAGCAGTACCGCGTGCGCGCCTTCGGGCGAGAGCGAGTGATCGGTGGTGACGAAGTGGCCTTCGCGCCAGTGCACGGCGCTGCCCACGCCGCGCGTGCCGCCTTTGAGCGCCGCGACGCTCGGTCCGGTGCGCGCCACCGCCTGCGCCAACTCCGCCGAAAGGGCTTCCCAAGAACCTGTCATGCCGTCCTCCTGGAACCATGGTGGGGCCGCGGAGGCTCGGGCCACATCCGCCGAACGGCCAGGTAGGCACCCGGTAAAGCGGCGAGTTACCGGGTGTAGGCTTCGAGCTCAGCGCAACTGACAACCTGCGCGGCGGGCTGGCCGACGACGCGGAGGGCGGACATGGGAACGGGCTGCGGGAGGCGGAGTTCGTAGGCTTCGCCCGCCTTGCCGGCGTAGGTTTCCAGGGTGCCGAGCGAAATCCACGCGGCGCCGGGAGCGGCCTGGTACTCGACCGACGGCTTGCCGGCGAAAGCGCCGCCGCGTGCAGTCATGGGTCCCTGGTGAAATACGATCCGCGCGATCTTCTCCGGGCGCGGGAGTTCCACGCTGAAGAAATCGCCTTCGGCCGGGACGGGACCGCGGCCCTGTGTGGTGCGCGAGGTGCCCGGCTGTCCGTCGACGATCGAGCCCAACTGGTTCTCATTGCGCGACTGGCCTTCGCGCGCGTAGAGCGTGACGGGCAGCGCTTCGGGCTTCGCGGGCAGGCGGCGTGCGATCCAGACGCGCATGTCGGTGGCCTCATTGAAGGGCGTCAGCTTGATTTCCGCGCGGCGGCGCGCCGGCGTGGCGATCTCGGCTTTCAGCAAGAACGTCTTCTCGTCCGCGCCGCGGCGAAGGGCGGGCTTGGCTCCGCCGGCGACCAGGTGCAGGTAGGGCACTTCGGGATTCGACGCGCGATCGAGCGCGTACACTTGCGGGCCGTACTGCACGGCGAATGAATCGGGGTAAGAGGGTCCGCCATCGACGATCACGGGCTGCAGCGTGTTCCAGACTTCGAGCGTGTCACCGGGCTTCCACTCGCGCTCGAGGCGGAACATCTCGCCGGGCTTGGGCGTCCAGGTCCTTCCGTTCAGGCGGAGCCTGGTACGCGCCGCCCATTCGGGAACGCGGAGTTCGAGCGGGAAGCGAGCGGGGCGGCTGGGATCGACCGCGATCTTCATGGCCTGCCAGGTGCCTTCGGCGCGGAGGGTCACGTCGAGGCCGTTGAGCGGGACGCGGCCTTCGGCGGGCGTTAAGATCAGGACCGCGGCGGCGTCGCCTCGGCGGCCGAAAACCATCTGGGGGATCAGCGAAACGCCGCGCGGGCCGCTGGAGACGCAGCAGTTGATGCCCGGCGATGCGCGCTTGCGGCCGATGAGCGGCGTGAAATAGCAGAAGTCGCCGTTCGATGGGTTCTGCGCGCCGAGCAGGTGGTTGTAGATGGAGCGTTCCAGTTCGGCGGCGTACTTGGCTTCGCCGGTGAGCCGGAGCAGCGACCAGTTCAACTGCATCCAGGTGACGGTGGCGCAGCCTTCGCCGACGTTCGAGCTTTCGAGGGCGGGGAGGACATGGTCTTCCTGGAAGTGTTCGAGGTTTGACGTCGTGCCGGTGACGAAGCGGCGACGGGCGCGGATGTCATCCCACGCGGCGGCGGCGGCTTTGAGGTATGTGGGCTCGCCCGTGTAGCGGTGGAGTTCGAGCAGGCCGACGAGGCAGGACATCATCTCGTAGGCCTTGTTGTTCGCGGTCTTGCGGACGTTGCCGTGTTCGAGGAGAGAAGTGAGGATGCGCGGCCCACCGGGCTCCTCCCAGGACTTGACCAGGAAGGCGGCGAAGCGGAGGAGGCGTTCGTCGCCGGTCTCGCGGTAGAGATAGACGACCGGTTCGAGGACGCTGGTGGCGGCCATGCCGACGTGCGTGCTGGCCTTGATGATGGACCGCTGCCCGCTGGCTTCTCCGAAGGTTCTCATGAGCAGTTCGCCGACGCGCCGCGCGGCTTCGAGGGCTTTCGGGTCGCGGCTGACGCGATGGTAGGCGATGAGGCCGAGCAGATCGTACTTGTGCACCCAGACGTCCCAACTGGTCCAGTAATCCTTGGGAAGGTAGGTGCCGAGGTAGCCGTCGCTCAGTTGGGTGGCGAGGAGGCGGGACGTGAGGCGGTCCATGAGCGACTTGAGGCGCGGGTCGGGCTTGTGCTCGTAGGTGTTGGCGGCGGCGTCGAGGAACTTCCCGATGTGCTCACCGATCCACTCCTGCTTGCCGGGGCGCTGTTCGAAGCCGCCGAGCAAGCCTTCCTGGTTGACGCGCAGCAGGCGCTTGTCGAGGTTGATATCGAAGCGCTCCCCGGCCAATCCGCCGAGGCGCGAGAGCTTCGCGGGGGTGAACTGGTCCTGGATCTTGGGGGCGGGCTGGGCTTGGGCGGCAGCCGATGCGAGAGAGAGCACGAACACCATCCGGATGCGCATGTCCGTTATCGTAGCCTGTGCGCGGCGTCACAGGGTGAGGTCGATTACTTGATCGTCCAATAGAAGGACAGGTTGCTCAACCTCCCCGGACAGGCACCCCTCAATCGCCTCTCGGATATTGGCTCCAATTTCCTCCAGGGTCTCGCCTTGCGTAGCGCACCCGGGTATCGAGGGCACCTCGGCCCAGAACCCGCCCTCTTCGGCCTTGTGGACGATCACGCGAATGGTCATAGCTTCCCTTTCAGATTCGCTCGTCGTGGAGGGCGACGATCAGGGCCAGGGCGCGGCGCGAGCGCTCCGCCAGGGACTGGCCGCTCCCGAATCGAGGATCAACACAAAGACTAGCCGCCTTTCCGATCCGTGTGACCGGCGATTCGTTGTGCTAAGGCGACCGCGCGGGCGCGCTCTCGCGGAGCGGGCTGGCCGACCTGTGCCGCAAGTTCCGCCGTGTAGCTCCGACTAGCGGCCTGAAGCTTCCGACGACGCGCTTCGGCGCGCTCCGCTGAGATCTGGCTGATGGACCGCGATTGCACTTTTCGTTTGACCTGTCTACAAGTATAGGGTTCAGGATGGGATCACAGAGCATGCTCACCGTCACCCAACTCGCCCGCGGCGCGGGACTCAGCCGGACGGCGGTTTTGTATTACGAGTCGATTGGACTGCTCAAGGCTTCGGCTCGGAGCGGGGCCGGCTACCGGCTGTATGGGGAGCGGGACATTCGGCGTCTGCGGCAGATTCTGGTGTACCGCGACGCAGGGTTGAAACTGACCGACATTCGGGCGCTGCTCGACCGGCCGGAGAACGAGGCTTCCGGAATCCTGGAACGCCGGCTGGCAGAGATCGCGCGCGAGATTGAGCGGCTGCGCGCCCACCAGGGTGTGATTCTGCGGCTGCTCCGGCACAAACGATCTTTAGACAGGAGAAAAGACATGACCAAAGACAAATGGGTAGCGATCATGAAAGCGGCCGGGTTCACGGAGGCGGACATGCATCGCTGGCACGCGGAGTTTGAGAAGGCGGCGCCGGAGGACCACCAGGAGTTTCTGGAGTACCTGCACATCCCGGCGCAGGAAATCGGCGGCATCCGCGCGTGGAGCCGCAAGCCAACGGCGTAGCGCAGCGGGGTGTATGCTCGTCGGCATGAAGACGCCGACACGGCGCGAAGCACTCGCGTCATTGCTGGCGGCGCCCGCGTGGGCACAATCGGGCGCCGCTTCTTCCGAGTGGATTCCACTTTTCGACGGCCGGAGCCTGAACGGCTGGAAAGCGAACGAAGGCGGAGCTTCGTTTCGCGTGGAGGAGGGCGCGATTGTAGCGGACGGGCCGCGCTCGCACCTTTTCTACACGGGTCCGGTGCAGGGAGGCGTGTTCCGGAACTTTGAACTGCGGGTGAAGGCGCGGACGACGCCGGGCGCGAATTCGGGCGTCTACTTTCACACGCGGTACCTGGAGAAGGGCTGGCCCGATCGAGGGTTCGAAGTGCAGGTGAACAACTCGCACACCGGCGAGGGGAGCTACCGCGAGCGGAAGATGACCGCCTCGCTGTATGGTGTGCGGAACACTTACAAGGCGCTGGCGCGGGACGGCGAGTGGTTCGAACTGCGGGTGATGGTGCGGGGCAAGCGCGTGGAGGTGTGGTGCGGCGATGTGCCGGTGGTCGATTACGTGGAGGCCGAGCCGGCGGTGACCAAGTCCGCTTACGGGCACCGGCTGGGCGAGGGCGCCTTCGCGCTGCAATGTCACGATCCGCATTCGAAGGTCTTCTTCAAAGACATCCTGGTGCGGCCGCTGGCCGATGGGATCGCATCGGGCGCGGCGGCGCCGGAGGTGGATCCGCTGTATGTCGACATCCTTCGATACGGCGAAGACAACCTGCCGCTGGTGGATTATCACGTGCACCTGAAGGGCGGGATCACGCTGGAGGAAGCGCTTGCGCTTTCGCGGCGGCACGGGCTGATGTACGGGCTGGCGGTGAATGTGGGGCTGGGTTTTCCGGTAACCAGCGACGCGGGGGCGCTCGAGTTCCTGGCCGGGCTCCGGGGGCAGCCGTGCTTTGCGGCGATCCAGGGAGAAGGGCGGGAGTGGCCGGGTTTGGTGTCGCGGGAGACGATCGCGAAGTTCGACTACGTGTTTACGGACGCGATGACGTTCCGCGACGACCGCGGCAAGCGAATGCGGCTCTGGATGAAGGACGAAGTAGGCGCGATCGACGACGCGCAGGCGTTCATGGAAACCTACGTCAACCGGATTGAAGGCGTGATGCGCGACGAGCCGATCGATATCTACGCCAACCCGACGTTTCTGCCGGAGGTCATCGCGCGGCGCTACGACGAACTGTGGACGCCGGAGCGGATGGAGCGGGTGATCGCGGCGGCGAAGAAGCACGAGGTGGCTCTGGAGATCAACAACCGGTACCGGATTCCGAGTCCCGAGTTCCTGAAGCTGGCGAAACAGGCGGGAGCGAAATTCTCGTTCGGCACGAATAACGGGGGGCGCGACGACATCGGACGCTGCGAGTATTCGCTGGCGATGGTGAAGGAGTGCGGGCTAAAGTGGCAGGATATCTTCGTTCCAAGAGCCGACGGCGAGAAAAAAGCGCGGCGAAAGACGTAGACTGAACGAATGGTGCGCATTCTCCTCGTGCTGCTGGCGGTGGCCGGCGTTTGTTTTGCCCAGGACACGGTTGCTGGGGATTGGACGTTTACGATCCAGACGCCGCAGGGCGACATTGGCGTGAACATGACGTTGAAGGTGGACGGATCGAATGTGACCGGTGAGATGTCGATGGCCGACGGCTCGCGGAAATTCCCGATTGCGAAGGGCACGGCGGACGGCGGAAAGGTGAAACTCACGGTGAAGCGCGAGCGGCCCGACGGCAGTTCGATGGTCTATGAGTTCGCCGGGACGCTGGAAGGCGGGAAGATCAAGGGAGAGATCAGCGGGGACATGGGCGGGCAGGTGGCAACCATGCCCTGGAATTGCAGCAGAAAGTAACGGCGCCACTTTCCGATTGCATTCCGGGCGCGAGTGCTGAAGAATGTCCCAATGGCCCAACTATCGGGGGACTGGAAACAGCGCAAGGCGCACTACGACTTCATCGTCATCGGCTCGGGGTACGGCGGAGCCATCACTGCCGCGCGGCTCGCGAACGCGAACCTGACGCGAAAGCCTTCGGTTTGCATCCTCGAGCGGGGGCGCGAATGGCCGGTGGGGAGCTTTCCGGATTCGCTTGAGGAAGTGATCGCGAACAACCGGCGGCCGGGGAATCCGCTGGGCCTTTATGAGTTGCTGACGTACCGCGACATCTCGGTGATCAAGGGTTCGGGGCTGGGCGGAACGTCGCTGGTGAACGCGAACGTGGCGATTGTTCCGGACCCGGAGATGTTCTCACTGGCCGGGTGGCCGCGGGCGCTGAACTACGAAACGCTGCTGCCTTACTATGAGCGGGCGCATTCGACGCTCGACGCCTCTCCGCATCCGCGGGCGAATTCGCTGTTGAAGGTGCAGGCGCTGGAGCGCCGCGGGAAGCAATTGGGGATGAGCGCGCAGGCGCTGAACCTGGCGGTGAATTTCGACCCGGGCAAGACCACGCCGCTCGGCGACCCACAGCCTCCCTGCAACGACTGCGGCGATTGCGTCACGGGCTGCAATTACGGGTCAAAGAACACGCTCTACATGAACTACCTGCCGCTGGCGAAGAAGGGCGGCGCGGAGATTTACACGCAGGTGAAGGTGGAGTGGATCGAGAAGCTGGCGGGCGGCGGGTGGCGCGTGCACGGGCGGTATCAGCGCTCAAACACGAGCAGCGAGCGGTTCACGCTGACGGCGGGCAACGTGATTCTGGCCGCGGGTTCGATCAACTCGACCGAGATCCTGATGCGTTCGGAGATGCATGGGTTGAAGGTATCGCCTCGGCTGGGTTCGGGCTTTTCGGGCAACGGCGATTTCTTCGGACTGGCCTACAACGGCGACTATCGCGCGAACACACTGGGCCTGGGCAAGAAGGTGGAGAGCCCGGGGGCGATGACGCCGCCGGGGCCGACGATCGTGGCCGCGCTGCGGTACAACGGCAAGCTGCCGGCGAGCCAGCGAATGACCATCGAGGACCTCTCCTTCCCGAGCGCGTACACGGGCGCGGCGAGAGCGGGCTTCGCGATCCTGCGTGGGGAGGACACGGATGTGGGCGACGAGCCGGCGGAGCGCGCCCGCGTGGGCCGCGACCTGACGCCGTTCCTGCCCCATCAGCCGGACGGGGCGCTGAATCACACGATGCTGTACCTGTGCATGGGCTACGACGACGCGCGCGGCGACATGGTGTTCGATGCGCCGTGGCACGAGCCCGACGGGCGGATGCGCATCGAATGGGACGACGTGGGGCGGCAGGTTGTGTTCGAGCGCATCAATGAAGAACTGCGCCGGCACGCGCGCGCGCAGGGGGCTTCGTTCATTCAGAACCCGGCCTGGGCGATTCTCAATCTGCGGCACCTGGTGACCGCGCATCCGTTGGGCGGGTGCCCGATCGGCGAGGACTACATGCACGGGGCGGTGGACGTGTATGGGCGGGTGTTTTCGAACGACGGCGGCGTGCACGACGGTTTGTTCGTGGCCGACGGGGCGTTGATTCCGTCTTCGTTGGGGGTGAATCCGTTCCTGACGATTTCGGCGCTCGCCGAGCACATTGCGGAGCGCAAGATTCGCGACCTGGGAGGCGAGGCCTATCCCGAGCCGCCGGTTTCGATCGCGGTGTCCGAACCGGATCCGCTGGAGGCGATCGGCGCGCGGGAAGCTTCGCTCGAGAAGATGTTCAAGCGGCTGCCGTCGCTGGGCATCGACGTGATGATGAACAGCGGCGTGCGGACGCTGGACCCGGCGGCGCGGACCATTCGCAACGACGAATTCTGGAAAGGGTTCTTTCCGAAGGGCCACATCCTGAACGCCATGTCGTCGGCGATCTTCACCGGCTTCCAGAAGCGCTTCTTCCGCGCGGGCTCGTCGTATGCGGGCGTGACCAGCGATACGGACGGCAATATCCGCGCGCGGAACACGCTCGAGGAGTTCACGCTCACCGAGAGGAAGGGCGACCTGGATCCGGGCAAGTACATACTGCTGCGCTACACGGATCCGCCCTGGCAGGGCTATTACGACGTATTCAAGGTGATCAGCGACGACCTGCTGATCGGCCGCGTGTATCTGGGTTCGTTCCCGAACGGGCTACGGCTGTTCACGTTTCCCATGTCGCGCGTGTACACGTTCAACGAGATGACGGTGATGGACCACCGGTTTCTGTGGGCGGCGGGCACGGTTCCCACCAAGCAGGACATGGCCGGGGTGTGGCGAATGGACGTGATCTCAAACGCGAACCACATGGCGAGCGCGGCGCACCTGGCGTTTCAGCTCCAGCCGGACGGCCGCCTGGAGAGCCGCTACCAGTTGATGGGGCTGATCGAGGGGATGGTGATTCCGAGTTTCCTTTCGAGCCATTTTCAACTGACCGACTTCACGCCGTTCCACGACGAGATCCGGATGGTGACGCCCGATCTGATGGTGGGCAAGTACGTGATGGATCTGCCGGCGGGCTTTGGGGCGCTGTTTCCGGCGGGGTCGCTCGGGCTGCTGCATGCGGAGGGCACGAGCGCGAAGCGATTCGGGTTTTACTACATGCTGACGCGCACGGACCGGACGGAGCTGCCCACCAACCGGCTGCTGGATCCGTTCCTGAATGTGCATCTGCCGGCGGGCTTGGGCATGATCTTCGACGAGGAGATGGAGGGGTGGTATTGGCCCTCGCGCGGGACTTCGGTGGCGGGCCGGGAGGGCGACCTGGAGATCGGCGCGCGGGTTCCGAAGGAAGGCCGGCCGGAGGGCGCGGGGACGTGCTCGTTCAAGCTGCGGATGACGGTGCGGGACCTGAACGAGTTTGTGGACGGGGCGGCGCACGAGGCGGGCGCGAAGGGAACGATCACGTTCGAAGACTTCATGGGACAGACGGGGACGTTCCCGGTGGACGAGCAGCGGAGCCGGTTCCAATACCTGGTGATTAACGAGGCGACGGCGGAAGCGGAGATGCGCTACCACCTGGTGTTCTCGAGCACCGGAGGGCGCCGTTACGTGTTCGAGGGGCGCAAGTACATGCAGAAGGACGAGCCGCTGGGGCCGCGCGGCATGAGCGAAGCGCTTCAGGATTTCACCACGCTGTTCTGCCACGTCTATGAAGACCGGGACGGAACGCTGGACGAACTGGGCACGGCGTACCTGAAGTTCCGCACCTTCGAGGATCTGCGCGGGGTTCGGAACCTGATGGACTTCCTGCGCTCCTTCAAGGTGACCGGGACATCCGATCCGCTGCTGCAGTTGCAGGGGCAGATGCGCTTCCTGGCGTTTACGTGGCGCTTCCTGCAGCACGAATACGACCCGCTGGCGCCGGAGCCGAGCACGGTGCGGGAAGACGTGAAGACGGCGGTTCTGCGGGGAGCGGAGACGCCGGACTACTTCGTTACGCGCTCGTCGTCGGAACTGCAGGCGATCCTGCGGGAGACCTCCACGCGGCCGCTGGAGAGCCTGATCAACACGGGCGCGGTGAAGATCGATTTTGAGCGCAAGCGGATCTTCCGCGACTCGTTCTGGAAGGGCTCTTTCGCGCGGGACACGATCCTGGGCTGGGAGGAGCGCATCCGGACGTCGATCTTCGCGGGGTCCGAGCGGGTGGCGGCGAACTATACGGGCGGGAGCTTCTGGAAGCGCTTCGACCGGATTGAGAACGGGAACGCGTTCGGCCACGTGGTCAACTATGAGATCGAGTTGCTGCCCGGCAAGCCGAGCGTCTCAAAGGTGGCGTATCCGGACGACCGGCGCGCCTACTTCAAGCAGGGCGACGATCTGCTTCTGCTCCGGTATCTGAATGAGCCGTACCGGATCGTGTACGACACGATCAAAGTGATCGACGACGACAGCGCGATCGGGGTGATGCACCTGGGCGATTTTCCGAACGGCATGGAGTTTGCGAGCTTCGTGATGGAGCGGCACAACTATCCGTTCGAGAAGATGTCGGTGGCGGACCATCATGCGATCTTCAACCACGCGCGGACGAGGGCGCCCGGGGCGGGAGATCTGGCGGGCGACTGGGAGGGCCGGCTGGTGTTTCTGGCCGATCCGAACGTGAGCTTATTGAACCAGGTGAATCCGGTGCTGTTCCGGCTCTCCTTCGAAACGGTGGACGGGAAGACCAGGGCGCGGTACCGGTTCGGATTGGCGTCCCGCGATTCGGACGTCGATTTTACGGACGACTTCGTGCGGCTCTCGGACGGAACGGGCTTCCAGGACGAGATCCGGATGATCGGGCCCGACATGATGATTGGCAAGTGGGTTTCGCCGGAACTGGATGCGCTGCTGCTGCGCGGGCTGCAGCACTACCTGGAGCCGGGCCGTGGGCGATTCTCCTTCTACTACGTTTTGAACCGCGTCTAGGAGCGACCAATGGAACGGCCCGGCAAACTTCGGCTTGAGCTAGTGGACGTGTATGGCAGGCCGATTGGGGAGAGAGTGGACGTGATCCTGCGCCACCAGAATCTCTCCGATCAGCGCCGCGCTACGGCGGACGCGTCAAAGCGGTTCGTCATCAAGGACCTTCACGCGAACCCGCAGGGGTTGTACCGGCTGGAGATCGATCCGCCCTCCTACATGCCGGTGAGTTGGTTTGTGAACGTGCGGAACGAGGGTTTCACAGACCGGACGATCGTCTTCCCGGTGGATTCGCGCAAGGTGGTGCGGCCGGAGTTTCCCGCCTTCGATGCGCTGCCGTACGCGCGGGAGTTGCTCGAGGCGAGCGCCGCCGGCCTCGGCTTCGGGACGGGCGCGGAACTCTACGGCGGACTAAAGGACATTGCGCGGGCGGGCCTGTTGAATGTGCTCGCGAAGTGCAACCGGACGCGACTGGGCGGGGAGGAGACGGTGCTCGATTCTCTTGTCGAGCTCTTCGAGATCCGGGGAGACCGCATTTTCGCGAAGGTCCCGCCGTCGCTCAAGGTGGACGTGCAGAACTGCGTCGCGTCGGGGCAGTTCTTTCCGGTGAGCGGAGCGCTGCACGAGATCGGCAAGCCGAACTTCCAGGAGGCGGGCAGCTACAAGACGCCGGACGGCTACGGCAATCTGCAAATCACGTTCTTCACGGACGGCAACGAGTGGCTGACGGACATCGATATCGACGATGCGGGCGGCCTGGCGCACGTGTTCCAGGTGCTGCGGAACTGGATTTCGGGGCGGCCCACGCATCCCTACGACATCCATCAGATCCTGCTCTATCACCAGGAACTGGATCCGCTGTACAAGCTGATCCTGCGGGATGAGCCGGCGAGGGCGTGAGCTAGCGGGCGACGAGAATGACCACGGAACGCGGGCCGACGCGGTAGTGCAAGGGATCGGGGAGCGGGCGCAGGTCTTTTTCCTCCAGGACGTCATCGGGTGACTCGTAGGTGGTATCGACGAAGCGCATCCAGCGCGCCGCCTCAGTGGGCTTGGGCAGGGCGAATTTCAGGGGCTCCCAATAGGCGTTGGCGACGACGTAGATTTCGCCGAGGCCGGGTCCGCTCAACTGCATGGCGAGGGAGTGGGAGTTGTGGCTCCAGTCCGGCCAGCCGGTTTCGACGCCGTGCCAATCGATGTGGATCTCGCCGTTGTGGGCAAAGGTGGCGCGGCGCAGCAGGGCGTTGCTCCGTCGGAAGGCGATGAGCAGGCGGAAGAAGCGGAGCATGCCTTCATCGCGGGCCTCGGGCGACCAGTTGATCCAACCGATCTCATTGTCCTGGCAGTAGGCGTTGTTGTTGCCCTGCTGGGAGCGGCCGAGTTCGTCGCCGGCGAGGATCATGGGGACGCCGTGGGAGACCAGGAGCAGGGCGGCGAGGTTGCGCCGCTGCCGGCGGCGCAGCGCGGCGATGGGGGGCGAGGGAGCGGGGCCTTCTTCGCCGCAGTTCCAACTAAAGTTCTCGTCCGCGCCGTCGCGGTTGTCCTCGCCGTTGCGCTCGTTGTGCTTGCGGTTGTAGCTGACCAGGTCGGCGAGCGTGAAGCCGTCGTGACAGGTGACGAAGTTGATGCTGTGGTAGGGTTCGCGGCTTGAAGTTTGATAGAGGTCGGGGCTGCCCATGAGGCGCGCGGCGAGGGTGCGCACCATGCCGTTGTCGCCGCGGACGAAGCGGCGGATATCGTCGCGGAACTTCCCGTTCCACTCGGCCCAGCGGCTCCAGGCGGGGAAGGTGCCCACCTGGTAGAGGCCGGCGGCGTCCCAGGCCTCGGCGATGAGCTTGGTGTTGCTGAGAATCGGATCGTGGGCCAGCGACTCAAGCAGGGGCGGGCTGGCCAGGACGCTGCCGTCCTGGCCGCGGCCGAGGATCGAAGCTAGGTCGAAGCGGAACCCGTCGATGTGCATTTCCGTGACCCAGTAGCGCAGGCAATGGCGGATCATCTCGCGCACCACGGGATGGTTGCAGTTCATGGTGTTGCCGCAGCCGGAGTAGTTCAGGTACTGGCCGGTGCGGCGGTCGAGCATGTAGTAGGTGGCGTTGTCGATGCCGCGGAAGGAGTGGGTGGGTCCGCGGTCGTCGCCCTCGGCGGTGTGATTGAAGACCACGTCGAGGATCACTTCGATCCCGGCGGCGTGCATGCTCTTGACGAGTTGCTTGAATTCGCGGACCTGGGCGCCGTTGAGGCCGGAGGCGGCATAGGCGGAGTTGGGGGCGAAGAAGGAGATCGGCTGGTAGCCCCAGAAGTTCAGGAGTTTCTCGCCGGTCACCGGATCGACGCGGTCGGTATCGGCTTCTTCGAACTCGTTCACCGGCAGCAGTTCCACGGCGGTGACGCCGAGTTCCTTGAGGTAGGGGATCTTCTCGATGAGGCCGGCGAACGTTCCGGGCAGTTCGACGCCGGACGAGGGATGTTGCGTGAAGCCGCGCACGTGGGTCTCATAGATCACGGAGTCGGCCAAAGGGATGTTGAGCGGCTGGTCGAACTCCCAATCGAACTCGTCGTCGCGAACCACCAGGGAACGGCGTGAAATGCTGGCGCGGCCCCAGGCGCCGCCGGCGATGGCTTTGGCGAAGGGATCGAGGAGCAGCCGGCGCGGATCGTAGCGATGGAGCGGGTCGCCGTTGGGCGGCCGGTTCATGCGGTAGCCGTATTCGATGGTGGTGTCGATGCCTCGCACGAGCACGTGCCAGATATCGCCGGTACGCTGGCAGCGGGGGTCGAGGGGCAGTTCGAGTACGGGCTCGTCTTCACCGGCGAGGAAGAGCACCAGGGTGACCTCCGCCGCATGTTTGGTGAAGACGGAGAAGTTGACGCCGTTCGAGTAGGGCGTCGCGCCGAAGGGGAAGGGGAAGCCGCGCGACACTTGAAAGTCGCCGCGAACCAACCGTTTGAGGCGGCGCGCCGGTCTTGACGTCACGGTAAAGATCTCTCCAAGAACTCCAGCATCGCACTTTGGCGCGCCTGCTCGCCGATGCCGGCTTCGATGTTGACGTAGCGGATGCCCTCGCGCGCGGCGAGGCGGGAGAGCGATCCGTCGTCGTCGCCGGTGGGCCGGGATTGCAGAAGGACGTTGTGCGGGCCATTGGCGAGGCGCTCGAAATCAGCGGGACTGGTGGCGAGCATGAACTCGTGCGGACGTTGGGGTTCGTTCAACGCGGTGCGGTCGCTGATCGGGATTTCGTCCTGCATGGAGTAGCCGCGGGCGTTGTTGTGTAGCGCGACGAGCAGGGCGCCGCGCGCGGGGAGAATCGCGCGGAGGAGTTTGGGGCGTTCGCGGTCCAGGCGGTCGAGCGCGCGGTCGAGGCCGGGCTGCGTCCACGAGGGGTTCAAGCGGCGGAGGTTGCGCTCCGCGCCGGCGCGCGAAAAGAGGCGATTGGGGTCGAGCTTTCCGCCTTCGAAGGCGACCGTGCGGGTTTCGTTGATCACCAGGTGGGCGACGCCGGGGCGCGTTTTCATGTGGTCGAGCAGCACGCGGCGGGCGGTGGATTCGTCGCCGTGGATGAGGAGGTAGCGGCGCCCGCCCTGGCCCGTGCGGCGAACCAGGAAATCGATGCCCGCGAGGCGCGCGCGGCCGGTGTTGCGCCAGAAGAAAGGGAAGCCGGCGAAGAGAAACTCGCGCCGCCGGAGTCCGTTGGGCGAAGCCATGAACTCTCAAGATAGCGCGGCTTGCGCGACGCGTTATCGTCCGGGCTTGAGCAGGCCGTTCAATCGCTTCTTATAGCCTTCGAAAGCGGTTCTTCCGGCCGGTGTCAGACGGAGCACGGTGAGCGGGACCTTGCCGCGGTAGGTCTTTTCGACTTCGACGTAGCGGGCCTCCTCGAGTTTCACGAGGTGGCTCGACAGGTTCCCCTTGGTGAGTCCGCTCTCACGCAGCAGGTAGAGGAAGTCGGCCTCCTTGACCGACGCGAGAAGCGCGACGATCAGGAGCCGCGCGGGCTCATGGATCACGCGGTCCACATCGGTGAGATGGCGCAGGTCGGGAGGCGGCATGCGTTACTCCGCGCCAGGGGCGGGCGTCCGCAGGAAGACGCGCAGGCGATACCCGCCGACGGCCATGGAGGCCGCTCCCATGCCGAGGAGCAGCCAGAGCATGCCCCAATCGAACTCCACCTGGAAGACGATGAAGACGATGGCCAGTGCGACGCTCGCCGCCGACAGGATCGCGTAGTGCGGAAGCTTCATGGTCACCATCGGAAACAGCAGGGCGAGGGCGAGGAAGAGGGCGACGCCGGGCGCCGCCAGCGTTCCAGGCGCGCCTCCGCGAAGGGCGAGCGCGGCCACTGTCCCCGCGATGCCGCAAGAGAGCAGAGCCGCGAGGGCCTTCTTCGGAACAGAGGGCGGCGCGAAGGCCGCGTAGCCGGCGCGCGGGTAGGTGAAGCGCTCCTTCAGGCGGCGCGTCACCCAGTTGGAAAGGAACCCGCTGCACATCAGCAGGAGCGGGACAAACATCCAATACCATTGCTGCCACTCGCCGGCGGGGAGCACCTTCGGCAGGCCGAAGGCGACGCCCCACAAGACCCATAGCCCGCCCATGATGAGTTCGGGCAGGCCGTCGACGTTCCAATAGCGCGATTTCCTGCGTTCGACGTCCTTGAGATCGGGGTACGATTGCGTCACGGAAGACCTCCTTCAAACTGGTCTGTGTCACAGACTAGTATGCCGCAGATGGGAGCGGGTTGTAAAGACATTTATCCGGGGAAGGGCTCAGTACACTTCCAACTCGGCGAGCGAGACCCAGGGGGCGCGGCGCTCCTGCCTGACGGGCACGGCGGCGAGGCGGACGGCCTTGGTCAGGACGGGTTCGAACCGGAGCGCGTAGGCGGCGTAGTGGGGCTTGTCGAAGGGTTGAGCGCCGGGCGGAACGGCGGGTTCCACCTTCAGGCCGAGGACGGGTTTCCAGGCACCGGTTTCGTCCATGTACTCGACGAGGGCGCGGTCCATGAACCCGGTCTCTTCCACCACACCGGTGACGAAGCGGATCATGGCGACGCGCTGGGTCTGATCCCAGCGGTAGCCGAAGTGGATGGGCGCGCCGGAGGGATCGCCGCCGGCGCGATAGGTTTGGGCATCGCCCCAGGTTTTGGCGTCGCGCAGCGCTTCCTTCTGATCGGTGAGCCAGGGCGCGGGCATGGAGCGGTAGGGGCGCGGGATCGAATCATCGGTAAGCACGGCGGCGGGAGCGAGGATTTCGCTGGCCGCCGGGGCAAGGTTCGGGCCGGTGACGACGATGTGCATGACGCGAGCCGCCTTGCGGCCGCCCTCCTCCGCTTCGACGGTGAACTCGAAGGCGCCGGTGGAGCGAGGAACGCCGGCAATCGTGGCGCCGCTGAGGCTGAGGCCGGGAGGCAACTGGCCCGAAGCGAGACGCACCTTTACGGGCGGGGCGGCGGGCGTGATGGTGAGATCGAATCGTGCGTTCTGGCCGGCCTGGAGATAGACGGGCGGCCGGCCGGCGATTTCCAGGGGCGCGCGGAACTGCGCCTGGGTATCGACGATCAGGTACTCGACGCCGTCCTCGGTGACCTTGCGGCCGCCATTGAGCAGCACGACCTTCTCGCCGATTTTCGCGATGCGCGCGGCCATGTCGCGGATGCTCGCGTCGGGCATGTCGTAGCGGCTCACGTTGAGGTAGCGATCGTTGAAGGGCTCCTTCCAGCCTTCGACGGGCATGAGCAGGCCGGGCGGGACGCCTTTCGTCCCGTGAACCAGGGCGATGAGACCGGACATGGTGGCGGCCTGGTTATCCGCGTCGAAGCCGAAGACGCAGGCGTAGTCGAGGGTTTTCTGGAAATCGCCCTGGCCATAGAGGAGCGCGAGGACGCCGGCCGCGCCATTGAGAATCGCGTTCCAGATGGTTTTGGTGGAAGCGGGCTCTCCGGTCCAGTATTTCTCGGACATTTCGGCGCGCGCCTTTTTCCAATCGTTGGGGTACTTCTCATAGAGAGCGATCATGTCGTTGGCGGCGCGGCGGAAGCGGCTATTGGCGGGCAGCGCGGCGTTGCCGGCTTCGATGAGCTTGCGGACATCCTTTTCGAAGAAGCCGGCGGCGAACATCGCTCCGTAGTGGACGGTGGGCTCGATGCCCCAGTCCTCATTGGTGATTTCGGCGCCCCAGGCGGACTTCGCGGCGGCGTAGGGGATCATGCCCGGCGCGGTGACGGCCCAGATTTCGTTGACCAGTTGAGGGTCGATCTGAAACCAGTGGGGGTTGTGGGGCTTGCGGCCGGTGAGCGGGGGCTGGAGGCCGTGGTGCATGGCGGCGAGGGCGGCGCGGTTGGCGATCCAGATGCGGTCGCGCATGTGGTAGCGCCAGAGGGCGGCGAGCTGTTCGTAGGTGGGATCGATGCCGTGCTTCTCCATGGCGAGGAGGTAGACGTACTCGATATCGGTGTCGTCGTCGGAGAAGGCGCCGCCCAGCTTCCGGATGCGTTCGAGGTTAGCGCCGTAGCCGTAGGGGAAATTGTCCGGGCCGGGCTGGTCAATGTAGCGGTTCTCATGCGGCAAGCCGTAGATGTTGCCGACCATCTGGCCGAGCCAGGAGGCGTAGACCTTGTCCCGGTATTCGGCGACGGAGATCTTGCGGTAGCGCGGCTCGCCGGCCGCGAAGAGGATGGATGGCGCAACCAGCAGCAGCAGGAGGGTGGCTCGGTGCATGGGAATCTCCTTCTCCCGATTCTAGAACCGGAGGCGGCGGTTCATGTTACCGGCTCTTGGGCAGAAGGGTAAAACTCAGGATGGCGACGTTCGCGCTGCGATGACGGCGGGGCGGCTTCAAGCGAAATTCGATTATGAGTTCGTCGAAGCGGGGCAGGGCGGGCTGGGCTGGAAAGGCGAAGGCGAGCACGGCGTGGCGGCCGGCGGGGAGGGGCGCTTCGCCCAATAAAACCCGGGCGCCGCGCGGGTTCTCCCGGGAGGCGAGGTAGGCGAGCACATCGACGGTTGCAGGTTGCCTTTCGGTACTGCGGAGGGCGATTTCGAGCGCGGAACAGCAGCGCGTGTCGACGGGCGCGCTCAGGGGCTGGGAGGCCTGCATGAAGAGCCGGGTCTGATCGACGGCGGTGAAGTCGTAGGTGATCGGCGTGGCGCGAAACACGGTGGCGCTCGGGGGTGGGCGGCGCCGGTGGCTGGGCAGAATCCAGTATTGGCCGGAGAACTCGATGGCGGCGAGGGGAGCGGCGCGCACTAAGCGGGGCGAGCGGAGGGGGGCGGGCGTGGGCGCGACCAGCTTGACGTGACGGGGCGGCAGGGGAATGAGAATGGCGCCGGACATCAGGCTTTCGTCGCTGAAGGCCGGCGCAGGCGAGTGGGCGGGACCGGCCTTCGGACCCTGCCGTTCGGTCTGCTGGCTGGAGCGCGGCGTCTGGATGAGAGGGTTGGCCGTGATGAGCAGAGCGGCGACGGCCTGGAGTGCAAGGGAGGCCTTGGAGGGAGGGCTTGGCTTGCGCATGCGGGGAGCCCAGGCGGCGACGAGGAACGCGGCAGCGGCGGCGAGGAACGCGGCGGCCGGGCGGTGTCCCAGGGCCTCGCCGGCAGCGGCGGTGTGGAGGCAAACCGCGGCGGCGGTGGTGTGGCCGCGGAGGGATTCCGGCGCGTCGCCGTCGTCCGAGGACCAGATCCGAGGGAGGCGCGCGGCGAGGGCGCCCAGGAGCGCGGCGGCGGGGATCGCCCAGGGGCGGTCGGCGTGAAAGGCCAGCGGCGCCGCCCAGAGGCCATGGACCGCGCAGGCGAGGGCGACGTCCCTGGCGCGCACACCGGCCTCCGGAAAGAAGGCGGCGAGCGCCGCTCGAGCGACGACGGCAGCGGCCGCACCCACGAGCGCCAGTTGCAGGGCGGCCCTGGCCAACGCCTCCGGCGGGCCTACGGCGCGGGCGACGGACTGCGGCTGGGAGAGCAGCGCGGCGGCCCACGCCGCAAGCAGCGCCGCGACGGTGGGCAGCCAGGGCACGGCCGGTCAGCGCCTTCCTTGTTCGTACTCGTCGAGCAAGCGGCGGATCTCCCGGATCTCCTTTCGGGAAGGGCGTTGCGCGCCGAGGGCGCCCATCACGAGGTCCTTCGCCGAGCCGCCGAAGACGCGCCGCATCACCTCGGCCGCGATGCGGCAGCGGATCTCGGCGCGGCCGGCCGCCGGTTCGTAGAGGTGCGAGCGAAACCGTTCACTGCGGACGAGCAGGCCCTTTTCATGCATCACCTGCATCTGTTTCAGGGTGCTGGTGTAGGTGGTGTCGCGGGCGAGCGCGTCGTGCACTTCGCGGACGGTGCGGGGGCCCGCGCTCCAGAGGATTTCGAGGATGCCGAGTTCCGAGCCGGACGGAATCGGAGCCATGCCAGAGGATACTACGAAAAGAAATCGTAGATCAACGACGAATGATCGTAGTTGGGGTCAGGGACGGGGCCGGCGGCGTCCGAAGCCCATGCCGGTCCAGGTACCGTCGATCGAGCAGACCTTGAAATCGACCCAATCGAACGCGAGCAGGAAGGCACGGACGGCGGCCATCGAGAGATCGCTGCGGGCCTTGCCGGCCTTCTTGGGGTAGGCGATCCAGAGGATGGCGCCGGTGTCGAGTTGGGGGACGATCCTGGGCGCGAGGTATTCGAGTAAGGCCTGGGAAGAGACGAAGGCGACGACAATCTTGCAGCCGGCGACGGCGTCCCGGCGAACGTCCACGCCGGCGCAGGACTCGAAGACGCCCTCGAAGCCGTCGGGAGCATCGACGAGTCCGATGGTGGCGCCGTCCTTGACTCCCAGCTTGCGCGCCAGCGGCTTGGCGGAATCGAAGCCCGACGCCGAGGTGGGCACGAGGTGTCCGGGGGCGGCGCTTCGGAGCGCTTTCGCAATCGCATCCCACTCGCAGAAGGCGGCGTCGGGGAACTCACTCCGGACGCGAGCCACCTTATCCGGCGGTCCGCCGGCGAAGACCAGAGGCAAGGCGCGCGTTCGTGGGGATTGACGGAGCATGAAGGCAACGGCGCGGCCGTGCGAGGGGAGGCGCGAGAGATCGACGACGACCGCCTGGGGCGGGGCGGCGCGGAGTTTTCGCAGGGATCCCTGGGGATCGGCGCTACACAGATCGACCTTGTAGCCGAGGCGCTCGAGCGCTTCCACGCGCGCCGCCGCTTCCGCCGGCCGCCAGTGGAAGAGCCCGATGCGCTTCATGAAGAGGCGGCGCCGTCGAAGGCCAGGGGATCGGCGCCGATGGTGCCGCGGAGCTCGTCGATGTAGCCGGGGCGGGAAACGCGCTCGAGTTCGCGGGCCGCATCGGAGTCGTCGAGGCCGGCGCGGCGGCGGGCGTCGAGATGGCGGCGCCAGAGGCGGACGTCGCGTTCCTGCTTGGTGTCGAGGCGCAGGCGGTACCAGCCGCTGGCGAGCATCGCCTGGCGGTCAAAGAGGCTGCGGATCTCGGGCGCTTCGACGCCGCGGCCCTCGTCATGGCCGTGGGCCATGATGTGGAGCAAGGCTTTCAACGGCGGGCAGGCGGCGCTCACGGAGCCGTCCTCGAAGTACTCCAGGGCCACGCGGCGTTGGGACTCGACGATGGCGTGGATGCCCGCACAATAGGAGTCGAAGTCCTGCTTTTCGGGCTGAAGGACCTCCTCCGGCAGCACGGCGTTGGGGGCCTCGAAGATGCGTCCGAGGAGGCGGTCGACGAAGAGCGCGGTGATCCGGTACCCGAGCCGGCTGGCGAGCACGCGGCGGCCGTCGTGGTCGAAGTCGTCGAGTTTCTCAAGCAGGCCTTCGCGGATCAGGTAGGCGGGGTCGCGCTCCTCGGGACGCATACGGCACCAGATTTCCGGCACCAGCAAACTGATGTCGTGATCGACGCGAAAGCGGGGACCGACGAAACCCGCGGCGGTGGTGAAGCCGGCATAGCCGGTGAGAATTGCGGAGACGATGGCGTTGTTGAGGTCGACGACGGGAGGGAGGGCGTTGAAGGGGCGCTTGGTGAGCGCGCCTTCGCTGCCGAAGCCGGTGGTGGAGGGCGACTTGCCGGTGAGACTGCTGATCAGGTCCATGAACAGTTCCGGCAATTCCTGGTAGTGAATGGGATTGTAGACGGCGAGCGGGGGCAGGCCGGCTTTGGGATCGGGCGGGTTGCCGCGGCGTCCGGCGAGCACGGCGTCGACGGGAAAGTGGAGGGGGTGGCCGGTGCGCACGCCGCGATAGAGGCGGCTGGCAACCTCTGCCGCGTAGGTATCCAGCGGGTTGGCGAGGTCGGGGCGAAGCTGGAGATAGCGCGGGTTCTTGGTGGGCTTGCCGTCCACGATCCGGGGATGATCCGGGGCCACGACGTAGCGCGGCGTACCCTGCTCGAGAAAACCGTTGAGCAGATGCTTCACGGGGTCGGAGTACTGGTCGAACTCGACGAGGCGATCGCGGATCGCCGTGGCCTGGGCCGCCTCGAGGGGCTCGAAATTGGAAAGGAAGGCGCCGGGGTTGGAGAGATCGGCCTCGGCCTGCTTGTCGAAGCCGCGATGGACGACGTCGTCGGGCCGCTGGAAGAGCATTCGCTCGCAGTTCAGCAGCAGTTTGACGCACGGGCGGGCATCGCCCGGGGGGAGGCCGGCGAGCGTTTCACGGGGAACGACCACGGAGGCCGAAATGTCGTCCTCCATCTGAACCTTCGCGGCAGGGTGGAAATCGGGGCGGAGCTTAAAGATCCGCCATGCACCGCCGGGGTCAAAGCCGATCCGGAGGTAATTGCCGACTAACTTCTCATTGTCATACTTCAACTCGTGTCCGAGGTAACCGTTCACGCGGTCCACGGTGAAGTGCTCGCGCCAGTTACCGCCCCACTCCGGCCGGTAGTACCGTTTGATGGTGCAGACTAACTGCCGGATGGTCTGCGGTAACTGTTCGAGCCAGCGGTTGTACTCATCGGTGTAATCGGCCGATGCGGTGAGTAACTTGATCACCGACCCGAGAGAGCGGTCGGCGCTGAGAATGGGGCGGCGCGCGCGGTCGCCGGGGGGCGGCTCCTTGTAGGCGCTGGTGAAATCGCGCTGCAGGATCTCTTCCACGTGCGCCATGTCAATGTCGTAGTCCTTGACGAAGATCGGACCCTGGAGGACGGCGTAGGCGATGGACTTCGAGATCTCGGACTTACCTCCGCCCGAGACGGTGCTTGGTTTGTGGCAGAACGTGGCCTCGGGGCGGGTTCCGATGAGCCGCCAGCGGTTGGATCCGGGCTGCTTTTCGAGTTGCACGCGGTACCCGGAGGGCTGAATGTAGATATCGCCCGCCCGGAGCGTCAACTGCCCGTCCTGCCAGCGGACGAGGCCGTCGCGGACGGAGAAATGAGCATCGCCGGGGACATAGAAGATATTCGAGTACAGCGTGTCGACGGCGTAGCCTTCGGGTTTCAGTTCGGCCGCCGCGCCGAGGAGGCCGATCGCTTCGGTGAACGGCCGCTGGTCCATGCGGACCGTTCTGCCGCCGATGTAATCGTGTCCGAGCACGTAGGAAGCGTAGGCGATAGCGCCACCGGCGTGTTCCTCCTCGGCCATTCCGAAGAGGTTGGCGGAGTAACTGATCTGTGTCTTGACTTCCTTCTTACAGTATCCGTAGTAATTGTCCGCGATGAGAGTAACCATCACGCCGCGCTCGTCGCGGCAGGTGATCTTGAAGGCGCCCCCGCTGTTGTACTCTTCGTTCTTGTCCTTCCAGCACATGCCGTCGCGGCGCTGGCGTTCAGTGGCCTGATCCCAGTGGGGAAGGCCGAGTTCTTTCTTCTTGCGTCCCACCAGGTGCGGAGCGAGGATGACACATCCGGTGTGGCCGGTCCAGTGCATGACATCGAGCGCGGCATCGTTCTCGGGCAGGTAGGGATCGCCGCCGTTGCCGAAGATGGACTCGACGAAATCGAGATTGCTGACCAGGCTGGCGGGGGCGAAGAAGCGAATCTCCATGGTCTTCCGAGGGTCGCGGCCGGTGGGAGGGGCGACCAGGGGCCGGAGCAGAAGCGACACGAAGAGGCGCGACTGCGTTTCCTGATCGGCGGTGAAGGGGAGCGTGAGGAGTTCGTCGCCGGGCTCAAAGGCGAGGCGCAGGAGAGTGGCGAAGGCGCGCCTGGGCACGGCCATCTTGTCCGCGGGAACCGGGAGGCCGCCCTCGACGATGTGAAAGACGCCCTGGGTGGTGCGGCGGTCGCTGGCGGGGTTGTGGAGGACCCCTTGGCGCAAGCGGTAGGAATCGAGGTAGCGGGAGCGGAAGTGATCGGCGCGAGCGGGGACGGAGAGGACCCGGGCGAGACCGGGGCGATCGAGGGTGAAGGTAAGGGAGGGGAGGCGCGGGGCGCCATCGGGAGCGGTGTCAGCCAAGTAGGAATCGAGGAACCGTTGGATGCGGCCGTCGACCGGGCAGAGGCGTTCGGCGAGGAGGAGATCTTTCTGGTGATAATTGCGCAGGAGAGGCCCAGCTAATTCGAGGAAATACGGCTCGGCCGTGTACGCGCTGGTGGGCTGTCCGAGGGCAGCAAGTTTCAAATTGATGTAACGTGTGAGCTCGCGTTCCTGGTCGTTGTACGTTGATTGGGAGCGAGAATTGGTCATCTCCTTCTATGTATGACACAAAAGGAAAAAAGCGGGAGCCGAGGAGCGGCTCCCGAGTGGCGTATCGACGGCTACTCGCCCGGCTGCTGTTTCCGCAGCGAGTCGCGTAGACGGAGCAGCTTGGGATCTTTCGTCCCAATGGACAGGGCCTCCTCCAACTCCAGGAGCGCTTCGGCGGAGCGGCCGTTGGCGGCCAGGGCCTGGGCATAGGCGGCGCGCGTGAAGACGTCGCGGCGGCGAGACAACTCGGTCTTCGCCAGCCGCAACGCTTCCTCCGGCTTGCCTCCCACCCCCGAATAGTAGGCGATGAGTTCGCGGTTCGCGTTGTCGACGTTGCCGCTTTCGGCGAGCGCGAGCTTCTCGAACCGTTCGTACGCGTCCTGGGCTTTTTGCTCCTCGCCGGCCTTGGCCAGGGCCTCGGCGAGCGAGTGAAGGTTCTCGGGATGCGGCGCCGCGTCGAACCGCTGTTGCAGCAGGCGGGCCGCGTCCTTGTGGTTGCCTTGCACCTCCTGCACGGCGGCGAGGGCGGCGAGAGCGTAGTGGTAGCCGGGGAAGGCGGCCAGGGCCTCATGGGCGAGTTTCGCGGCGTCCGCGGGGCGGCGCGCCAGGAGGCTGAGGTGCGAGAGTTGGGTGAGCAGCCAGGCCCGCTCCTCGGCTTCGTTGCGGGGAGTGCTCAGGAAGGCTTCCTTCATCAGATCGATCGCGCCTTCGGTGTCGCCGAAGAGCTCGCGCAGGTAGGCGCCGCGGGTGAGCGCGGCCACGGAGCCGGGACGCAGATCGAGCATCCACTGAGCGGCGTGCTCGGCGTCCTTGTAGTTGCCCAGTTCCACGTTGGCATCGGCGAGGAAGCCGTAGACCAGGACGTCATCGGGGATGCGCTTGTTGAGGACTTGGGCGGCCTCGCGCGCGGCGGCGAACTCATGCTTGCCGAGCAGGACCCAAACGCGCGCCTTCTCGGCTTCGGTGTTTTCCGGCTTGAGTTTGAGGGACTGCGCAATGGCCTCCTCGGCGCGGGCATACCAAACGGGATCGGCGGTTTCCCGCGCCCGCCGCGCGTAGGCCATGGCGAGGTCGTTGTAGACGGTCCAGGCGCCCGGCTGCGCGTCGATCATTTTCTTGAGCGATTCAATGCGCCTTTCGGCGGGGGAGATGCCCTCCGCGAGCACCTCCCCCGACACCCAGGCCATCACGAGTACGGCGACAAAGCTTCTCGTCATGGTCCTGATCCTCCTTATTTCACTGGCCCGCCGCCGGGTTCGCCGGGATCGACGTGCCGCCGGTCACGGCCATCGGGGCAGTAACCGAGATAGGGAAATTCGCCGCGGTACGAGGTGTCGTTGACGTTCACGCCGTCGCCGAGGCGGTTGTTCGGGAAGCGGTTGAAGCCGGGGGCGAGGACGCCGCCGACGGCCACGCGCAGCGCGATATCGGTGACATCGTCCTGCAAGCGGCGGCCGTTGGGGAAGCCGGCAGCGTCGCCCGCGAGCAGTCCGAGGCGGTTGATCGACGATTCAGGAGTTGCGGCGACGCCGGTGTTCAGGCGCAGCAGATCGGCGACCGGGCCGGACGGAGTGCCGGTGGCGGCGATGGGCGGCGCGTAGGTGACCAGGGGCAGCAGGTCAGTACGCGGCGGCGCGGGGATGCCGACGACGCCGTTGGTAAGGGCGTTGACGACGCGGGGCAGAGCGGGGTCGAGCAGGAAGTTGGCGAACTGCGCGTCATTCTTCGGCTGGTCCATGCTGAAGCGGTCTTTGGAGCCGGTGCCGATGAGGAGTTCGTTGATGAGCGGGTTGCCCATGCGCTGAACCTGGCGGATGGGGCCGTTGGTGTTGATGCCTTCGAGGTCGCGGCGGATGGTGACGCGGGGGCGGCCGGTGGTGGCCCAGACGCCGATGGTAGCGGCGGGGGAGGAGGCGGCTTCGATGCGGCCGGTGCGGGTGAGCATCTCAATCGGGACTTCGATGGCGATCGCGTTGACGGCGAAACCGGAGACGGTGTCGCTGGCGAAGTTCTCCCTGGCGGCGTCTTCGGTGTTGGTGAGCACGGCGGGTACGCCGCTGCCGAGCGTCCGGAGGTTGAGGGTATCGAAGGTGGCGCCGAGGTCGATCCAGAAGGGGTCGTCCACGGTGCCGGCGAAGACGCTCATGCCGTTGGCGAGCTTGTAAGTGCCTTCCTGGTAGAGCGCGGCGTAATCCATGGTGCGGGAGCCGGCGTTGGCGGGGACGGCGTAGAAGGGAAGGCCGTCCTGCTTGCCGAGGGCGGTGTAGACGCCCTTGCGGGCCACGGTCACGTTGTAGGGCTGCCGCTGGCCGAGGCCGGCGGAGGCGAACGAAGTGATGCGTGGGGGCACGATGCCGGTGCCGGGGGCGACGGGCGCGGGTGAATTCGCGGGCGCCGCCGCGCCGTTGGCGCCGACGCCGGCGACGGTGGTGAACAGGCCGCCCAGGCGTTGTTCGGTCTGGAACTGGAACTGGAAGACGATATCTTCGACGGCGTCGTTGTCGTTGTCGATCTTGATCTCATACAGAACGCCGGTGTCGAAGGGGAAGTAGTTGGGACCGTTGGCGGGCTCCAGGAGCGGATCGACGCACATGATGATGGTCACCTTGGAGGGCGGGGTGTTCGGCGCCTGGTTCGGGGCGTAGCTGACGAAGGCGAAGACGTCGGTGATGTCGGCCTTGTGGTCAAGCGCGGTGATGGGCGCTTCACGGTGGTTTGCCGCCGGCAGCGAGGCTGGTGAAATGATCAGCGCGCACAGGCCGACAGCGAAGAGTTCTCGGAATTTCCTCACTGTATTTTCTCCTCTTAGTTTGTGGCAGGCTAGCCGGCTGGTCCGTCTTACCCGCTCAATGAACTTACGTGTTGGATCGCCGGGTGGATTTACAAATCACTAAGTTTCTTGAGACTGTTATTGCTTGGGGCCGAAGCGAACCGTGAGTCCCGCGCTGACGGTCAACGGATATCCCGGGGTTCCGTGGATGCCGAAGCCGGAGGGCACGTTCGGGTACGGGCGGGATTCGATGTAATTCTGGGTCTCCAGGTACTGGCGGTTCGTCACGTTATCG
>DALYJJ010000049.1:0-26699 GCA_031969915.1 Bryobacteraceae bacterium
CATCGGGGTCGCCGTGATCGGTTGCGGCGGCATGGGCCGCATGGACCTCGGAGATTTCAAGCTCAACCCGGACGTTGAGATCGTTGCGGTCTGCGACGTCAGCGCGCCGAACGCGCGGCAGGCGGCGCAAATGGCCGGGCCCAAGACGAAGGTCGTGGAAGACTTCCGGCGTGTATTGGACGATCGCGACGTCGACGCCGTGGTGATCGCAACGCCCGATCATTGGCACGCGTTGATGACCATCGAAGCCTGCAAAGCGGGCAAGGATGTGTACGTCGAGAAGCCCGTTTCGCACAACGTCCGCGAGGGCCGTCTGATGGTGGAGGCGGCGCGCCGCTACCAGCGCGTTGTGCAGGTGGGCATCCAGCAGCGTTCCGGCGCGCACTTTCAGCGCGCGGTGAAACTGGTGCAGGAGGGCCGCCTGGGTAAGGTCCACACAGCGTGCTGCTGGAACCACGGCCACTCGCCCGACCCACGCGGCATGGGCCACCCGGCGGACTCCGACCCGCCGGCGGACTTGAACTGGGACCTGTGGCTCGGCCCGGCGCCCAAGACGCCGTACAATCCCGCACGCCGCAACTTCCGCGTGTTCTGGGACTACGCGGGCGGAGAACTTACGAACTGGTGCGTGCATCTGCTCGACGTGGTGCACTGGGCCACGGGAAAGGACGCGCCGCTCAGCGTGACCTCGTCCGGCGGCAAGTATTACTTCCAGGACGTCCGCGAGTGCGCCGACACGCAGGAGGTGTTGTGGGAGTATCCGGACAACCTTCTGGTCCGTTACTCGACCAGCGCGCACAACAGCTTCGGGCCCAACGGCGACCCGGGAGCGAAATCGTTCGGCAGCTACGGCATTCAGCTTCACGGCACCAAGGGCACTCTGTTCATCGATCGCGCCGGCTACCAGCTCACTCCGCAATCGGTCCTGCGCCGCGAGAAGGACTCGTTAGGCTTTCGCGAAGCGTTCGACGACCTGCAGGGCGCCGGGCTCTACTTCACTACCGAGACCGCTGCCGAGCGCGGCGCTACATCGATCCAGCACCGCCCGCACGTGCGCGACTTCCTGGATTGCATCAAGACGCGCCGGCGGCCCGCGGGCGATATTGAGATCGGACATCGCAGCACCGTGCCCTGCCTGCTCGGCAACATCGCGCTGCGCACGGGCTCGAAACTGAAGTGGGACGCCGCCGCCGAGCGGTTCACGAACCATGCGGAGGCGAATGCCTTGCTGGAGCGGCCCTACCGGGCTCCCTGGCGGCTGTCGGTGACGTAGAGAGCCGGGCGAATCTTCCTACCCGCCCAGGAGCCAGCGTTTGGCAAACGCCTCCGCATCGCCGCTGAGATCGAGCATCTCCGACCTTTCTTCAGCGCCGTTCTCGAAATAGACGGCCCGTACGCCGTTCGGCGCAGGCCGCAACTCCAGGCGCTTCTCCTTGGCGTCCAGCCGGAGCGTGGTATCGAGCCACGTGAACTGAACCAGGATCCGCGCGCCGAAGCCGATGGCACGGCTGGCTACCAGCAGCTTCTCGGTGAACGGACCCTTCCTGAGCGCTTCGGCCCACGGAGCGATCTGGAGAGCCTCCGCGCGGCGTGCCTCGCGTTGCTCGGCCGCGCGCTTGGCCTCTTCCGGATCGCGCTCGACGGAGCGCTCGAGGGCATCGAGGTTGCTTTCGAGATTGTCGAGGAAGCCCATTCCTAAAGAATAGCGGGTACGCGCCGTCGCTACGGCTTCAGTGCGTGAGCGCGTAGATGACGTAGTTGACGCCGAGGCGGTAGGCCATGGAGGCGAACTTCTCGGGATACTCGGGCAAGTCCGCCCACTCCCAGGCGTCGCCCAGATCCATGTTGAAGAAGATGGCCACCATGACGCGGCCTTTGTCGTCCAGGACACCGCGCCAGTGCGGCACCACGCCGCCCCGTTCGTACCCCGGCCCGTGGACCACGTTCAAGCCCGGCACCTGCACGCGCTCATTGAGGTCGTAGACGGTGTGGAAGATGGCGTCGTCGTCCCGCAGTTCGACAAAGCCGCGCCCGGGGAAGATCTTCTCGATGCCGGCCATGAAACTGGCCCACTCGCGCTCATTATGGAAATCGTCCACCACGAGTGTGCCGCCGCGGACGAAGTACTGTCGCAGCCGTTCGGCCTGCGCGTCGCTCAACACCCAGTCGCCCACGCCGACCGCGTAAATCCAGGGCCAATCGAAGATCTCGTCGCTATCGATGTCCACGATCTGCTCGACGCTGCGGGCGTGCACGCGCGTGAGGCGACGCAGTCCTTCGATGAACTGCCGTTCGCTCTTGTTGGCGTCGATTCCCCAGCGCGCGCCGCGTCCGAACCAGCGGTCGCGGTCGGAGCGGTAGCGCAGTCGCGCGAAGGCAAACTCGGTCTTCTCCCAGGCATCGGGCGGATCGTCGGCGGGGTTCTGCATCTCGTGCTCATACATCGCCCACCGCCGTCCGCGCCCGGTCTGCGCTGCGGCCAGGCCGACCAACAAAACGATCAGAAAAAGCCCCAGTGCCCTTCGCAGGGTCATGTAGGTGATTCTAAGCTGATCCGCCAGAAAACGGGGCGATCGTCGAGGCAAACTCTGATCTGCTTTGTTATCTGTATGTTAGGGGTGAGTCCGGAAAAAACGGGCCGGACACAAACAGCGATCACAACACTTGTTATTTAGAAAACAAAGGACTTAACCATCGAACCCCTTGACAACATGATACTCTCGGGCCGGCGTGGAGCCGGCTACACGAGCCGCGCGCTGCAACACACGCACAAAGATCACGTCCGAAAGGCAAGAAAAGAGGAACCAGCGCATGGCGTTCCGTCAAGATTGGTTTACCCAGAAGCGTTTGGAGCGCATCGCGCGCGACCAGGCTGAGCGGCAAGCGGAGAGCGGCGAGGTTCGTCGCCGCGCCCGGACCAGGCCGGAGGACCCTCCGGGCCTCCGCAGGAAGATCAGTTTCTGGGATGCGCGCCGGCACTTCGCCGCCGTTCTGGACTACGTCGTGGATCGGAGCGAGCCGGTGGTGGTGATGAGGACCAATCGCCGGGATGTGGCGATCATACCGGCGTCGGAGTTGGCCGCTTACCTGGAGAGCCGCTCGCGGCGTGCATCCGGCGGCGCCGCGAGCGCAGAGCCCAAGGCCGCCTGATCGCGATCGGGCGAACGCCACGGGAGAGCCCTGCCCGGGCGGCGTCAAGTGATGATAGGTTGGCCGCATGACCCGCCGCGAATCGATTCGACTGCTGGGCGCCGCCGCGTCATCCGCCGCGTCCCCCGCCGTCTCCGGCGCGCCCTCCCTCACGCAAACGGATCTCTTCGTATCGGGAGAAGGCGCCTATCACACCTATCGCATCCCGTCCTTGATCCCAACGAAGCAAGGAACCCTGCTTGCCCTCTGCGAAGGGCGGAAGGGCGGCCAGGGGGACAGCGGGAACATCGACATCGTATTGCGGCGCAGTACGGACCGCGGGCGCACGTGGTCGGCGCCGGTCACGATTCACGACCACGGGCCGGATACCATCGGCAACCCGTGTCCGGTGGTCGACCGCAAGACCGGGACCATCTTCCTGCTGCTCACGCATAACGCGGGCCACGTAACGGAGAGACAGATCATCGACCGCTCGGCGCCGGAGACGCGGCGGGTCCTGGTCTCCGCCTCCACGGACGATGGTCTCTCCTGGACGCCGCCGCAGGACATCACGACGGCCGCAAAGGACCCTGCGTGGACCTGGTACGCAACAGGTCCGGGTGTCGGCATCCAACTCCGCACGGGCCGCTTGGTGATTCCCTGCGACCACGCGGCGGCAGACACCAAGGAGTTCCATTCGCACTGCCTCTACAGCGACGACCGCGGCCGCACCTGGCAGCGCGGCGAACCTACCGGCGCAAAGGCGAACGAGTGCCAGGTGGTGGAGTTGCGCGACGGAACGCTGTTGCTCAACATGCGGTCGTATCACGGACGGAACCGCCGCGCCGTCTCCCGGAGCCGTGACGGAGGGCGAAGCTGGACCGCGCTGGAGTTCGACGAGGCGCTGGTGGAGCCAGTGTGCCAGGCTTCGTTGATCGGCGTGCGCGGGGCGCTGTTGTTTTCGAATCCTGCCTCGCTGCGCCGCGAGAACATGACCGTCCGAATGAGCACGGACGAGGGCACAACCTGGCCTCGGGCGCTAGTGCTTGAGAAAGGACCCTCGGCCTATTCCTGTCTGGCGCCGGTGGGCCGGAACCGGTTTGCGTGCCTCTATGAGCGCGGGGCGCGGTCACCCTATGAGCGGATCACGCTCGCCCCCTTCGGCGCGAGCGACCTGAGCCAGGGCTGAGAGCGCCCCCGTTCAACGCAAGCCGTGGATCACGCCCTCGTCGTCCACATCCATGCGCACAGCCTGGGGCTCTTTTCCAAGGCCCGGCATACGCATCATGCTGCCGGCAATCACCACCACGAAGCCCGCACCGGCGGCCAGATGGACGTCGCTCACGGTGAGGGTCCATCCGCTCGGGGCGCCGTAGGCTTTGGGGTTGTCGGTAAACGAGGACTGCGTTTTGGCCATGCAAACCGGCAGGCGCCCGAAGCCCCCCTTCTCGTAGCGGAGCAGTTTCCGGCGCGCCTCGGATTCGACATAGACACCCGCCGCGCCGTAGATCTCGCGAGCCACGGTTTCGATCTTGGTGAGCAACCCGAGATCGGCCGCATAGAGCGGCGCCGGGGCCGGAGCCGGGGCGCGATCCATCTCGGAGAGGCACACTTCGGCCAGTTGAACGGCGCCGTCGCCGCCCTGCTCAAAGGCGTCCACCGGCGCGCAGGGTACGGCGCACTCGCGGCAGCAGGCGGCGATCTCGCCGATCAGTTCAGGGGCGTCGCCCGCGCAGAGATTCACGGCGACCACGACCGGCACATGAAACTTGCGCAGGTTCTCAAGGTGCCGCGTGAGATTGCAGAGCCCCTTGCGCAGCGCCGCCACGTCGAACGGCCCCTTCTCATCGCCCGAGCCCTGCGTGCACAAGGCGCGAGCGCTGGCGATCAACACCGCCAGGTCGGGCTTCAGGCCGCTGGCGGGCATCACCAGGTCGAAGTACTTCTCGGCTCCCAGGTCGGCGGCGAAGCCGGTTTCGTTGACCACGAAGTCGGCGAGCCCCAGGGCCATGCGTTGCGAGATCACGCTCGAGGTCCCATGCGCGATGTTGGCGAAGGGCCCGGCGTGCACCAGGGCGGGGGCACCCTCGCTGGTCTGGACCAGGTTCGGCATGATGGCCTCGTTGAGCAGGACCATCATCGCGCCCGTCGCGTTGAGATCGGCCGCGCGCACGGGCTGCCCGTCCAGGTTGAAGCCGATGACGATGGCGGCCAGCCGGCGCCGCAGATCGGCTCGGTCGCGAGCAAGGGCGAGGATGGCCATCACTTCGCTCGCGGCGGTGATCACGAACCCGCTCTCGCGCGGGATGCCGTTGACTTTGCCGCCGAGGCCGACGATCACGTGGCGGAGCGCCCGGTCGTTCATGTCCAGCGCCCGGGTCCACGCCACGTCGTCCGGATCGATGCGCAGGGAATTGCCGTGGTGCAGATGAGCGTCGATCATGGCCGCAAGCAGGTTGTGCGCCGAAGTGACGGCGTGGAAATCGCCGTTGAAGTGGAGGTTGATCATCTCCGCCGGGATCACCTGCGACCTGCCTCCCCCGGTAGCTCCGCCCTTGAGTCCGAACACGGGACCAAGCGAAGGCTCCCGCAAGGTGACCACGGCGCTTTTGCCGAGCTTCTGCAGGCCTTGCGTCAGGCCGATCGAGACCACGGTCTTCCCTTCCCCATGCGAGGTGGGCGTCACTGCGGTGACCAGGATCAGCTTGCCCTTGCGGCGTGGCTCGCCGTTCAGCAGTTCAAGCCGCAGCTTGGCCGTGTACCGTCCGTAATACTCGAGCGCGTCGTCCCCGATCCCCAACTTGTCGGCGATCTCGCGAATCAGCAGCATGTCCGCCTCCGCCGGCATCCTATCGCGCCGGGAGCCCGCTGTCCAACCGCCGCGCTTCGATCCGGGTTGCCTTCACCGAGCCCGGCCGATCTCCGGGAACATCGCGTGAGGGCGATTGAGATCGACCCTCTCAACCTCGGCCCAGGGCACGTATTCCGGGCGCTCACGGCCGTCGGAGAAGACCAGGATGCCGGCATGGTTCGGGCCGAGGTCGCCGGCCCGTTCCAGGTGCAGCCGCTCACCGCTGTGGAGCGTCACCATGACGCTTTGAGCGCCTCCGCCTTCGGCGGCGGGATTGGCGATGGCGGCGATCAGGCCGAACGGGATGGTGTACGTCACGCCCTGCGAAGGGGCGTCGAGTGTCTCGGTGACCTCGGTCTCGTCGAGGTCGTAGACCAGCCTGCCGGCGAGGCGGCGGCCGCCCCGTGTGGTGACGGCGCCGGTCAGCGGACCTCCCGGAGGAAAGTCTCCGTACGCCGGGCCGGCGCCGCCGCCGCTGCTGAAGTCGACCCGCCGGAAGGCGTCCCAGGAGACCAGCACGCGCCCGTAACGCGCGTCATCGACGTAGACTCCGCGATTGCCTTCGCCCGCTTCGTTCGTTCCCGAGAGCAAGGCCGCGCGCCCGTCGATCAACGTCACGCGCGAGCTGTCGGAAGAGTGGCGCTCGATCGAGCGCACCGTGTCGAAACGGAAGCTGCGCTTTCCCTCCGCGGTGCGGCTATCGAGCTCGTCGGAGCCCAGGCACTCCTCGCGATTCCATTGGAGGAAGCCGGTGAACGCACCATGAGCGGTTTGCACCGTACCGTAGAGCCGGTGCGGAACAACTCCCCGGCTGGGACTTGAGCGGAGGCCGATGGCGCCGATCCGCAAGCTGTCCAGATCCGTCACCCCGCGCGTCGCGTCCCACACCCGTAAACCGTCGTCGAAATCGCTGGCGGAGAAACGGTCCAGAACGAACGTCGTTCCGCTCTTCAGAGTCACTCGCACTTCGCGGCCTGCGGCTTCGATCCCGGCAATGTCGCCGTAGCGCGCCATGAAGAGGCGGTTGAGCGCCGCCGGGTTCTCGCGTTCCCCGAATTCGAGCCCGAAGATCCGAATGGAGTGGCGCTCCTTGGGCAGCCGCTCGGGAGGTACGTGAGCGGCCCAGGGATTCCCTTTCTTGGCGCCGTTGAAGTAATCCCCCCAGAACGCCTCCTGGCTCCCTCCCCATCGCAGGCGCCCTTCAAAGACGGCGTCGTCCACCGTGGCCACGCGGCCGTAGAGGAAGCTCTCGTGGGTCTCTTCGAACGCCGCGCCGGAAACCGGAATCGCCGCACGGTGGTTCGAGGGCCTCCGCAGGCCAAGAGTCCGGAGCGCCACACCAAGCGCGATGAGGAAGACAACCACGGCGAGCGCCCCACCGGCCAGGGCGGATCGCTTCACCGCGAAGCCTTTCCGCGAAACGCCCCGCGGAACCGAACGGCGGCCGCGGACTGTGTTTCAACGATCACAATGTACTTTATACTACAAATCGATGCCGCCCGTAGGCCGCAACCCGAGCCGTGCTAAGATGGCGAACAAACGGCGAATATGGGGTACGTTGAACTGCATGCCCGCTCGGCCTTCAGTTTCCTGGAAGGTTCCTCTCAGCCCGAAGATCTGGCCAATCAGGCGGCGGCATTCGGTTATCCCGCCATCGCGCAACTGGACCGCGATTCGCTGAGCGGAGCGCCCCGGTTTTACCAGGCGGCGAAGAAGCTGGGGATCAAGGCGCACATCGGCGCGGAGGTCACTTCTGTGGATGGCTGCCGGTATGTGCTGCTGGCGGAGAGCCGCGCCGGGTATCAGAACCTGTGCCGCCTGATCACCTCAATGAAGCTGCGGTGTCCGAAGGGAGAGGCGGCGGCGACACACGATGAGTTCGCGCGGTACGCGGAGGGGCTGGTGTGCCTCACCGGAGGGCCGGAGGGTCCGCTGGCGCACGCCTTGACATACGGGTGGGAGGCGGCCGGGCAAATGCTGGATCATCTGGTGCGCCTGTACGGGCGGCGGAATGTGTTCATTGAGTTGCAGCGTCACCACGACCGGCGGGAGGAAGCTCGCAACCAGGCCGCGGTGGCGCTGGCGCGGCGTCAGGGGTTGCCGTTGCTGGCGGCCAACGGGGTTTCTCACCTCGACGCCCGCCAGCGGGAGCTGCTCGACGTTTTGACCTGCGTGCGGGAGAAGGTTGCGCTTGAAGACGCGGGACGGCGGCTGGCGGTGAATTCGGAACGCTACCTGAAGACCGCGCAAGCGATGGAGCGGTTGTTCGCGGATCTGCCGGAAGCGGTGGGGAACGCGGGAGAATTATCGGCGCGTCTGGACTTCACGTTGGCGGACCTGGGGTATCAGTTCCCACAATACCCGGTGCCCGCGGGCGAGACGATGAACTCGTTTCTGGCGAAGCGTACGCAGGAGGGCGCGCGGCGGCGGTACCGCCCGTATCACGACCGGGCGCGGCGTCAGATCGACCGCGAGCTGGCGCTGATCGAGAAGCTCGACCTGGCGGGCTACTTTTTGATCGTGTGGGACATCGTGGAGTTCTGCCGGTGCGAGGGGATTCTGGCGCAAGGGCGCGGCTCGGCGGCGAATTCGGCGGTCTGCTACTCGCTGGGGATCACGGCGGTGGATCCGGTGGGGATGGAACTGCTGTTCGAACGATTTCTGAGTGAAGAGCGCGGCGAGTGGCCGGATATCGACTTGGACCTTCCCAGCGGGGACCAACGCGAGCGCGTGATCCAGTACGTTTACCAGCGCTACGGCAAGTTGGGGGCGGCCATGACGGCGAACGTGATCACCTATCGCGGGCGTTCGGCGGCGCGCGACGTAGGCAAGGTGTTCGGATTCGATGATGCCGCGCTGGCACGGCTTTCGCAACTGACGCGCGGCTGGGAGTGGAAGGACACGACGGATACCGACGAGCGGAGATTCCGCGAGGCGGGCTTCGATTTGAAACAGCCCCTGGTGGCGAAGTTTTTTGAGATCTTCCGCGGCATTCAGGATTTGCCACGGCATTTAGGCCAGCATTCCGGCGGAATGGTGGTGTGCCAGGGACAATTGGACTCGATTGTTCCGCTCGAACCGGCGACCATGCCGGGACGGGTGGTGATCCAGTGGGACAAGGAAGACTGCAACGACCTGGGGATCATCAAGGTGGATCTGCTCGGCCTGGGCATGATGGCGGTGCTCGAGGACTGCGTGACGCTGGTGCGCGACGCCTATCGGGAGGAGATCGACCTGGCGCATCTGCCGCCGGACGATCCGGCGGTCTACGCGGCGCTCCAGAGTGCCGACACGGTGGGGCTGTTTCAGGTGGAGAGCAGGGCGCAGATGTCGTGCCTGCCGCGGCTGAAGCCGAAGTGTTTTTACGACATCGTGGTGGAAGTGGCGATCATCCGGCCGGGGCCGATCGTCGGGAAACTCCTGCATCCGTACCTGCGCCGGAGGCAGGGCCGGGAGCCGGTGGATTACATGCATCCGTCGCTTGAACCGGTGCTGCGGCGAACCCTCGGGGTGCCGCTCTTTCAAGAGCAACTGCTGAAGATGGCGATGATCGTGGCCGGCTTCACGGGCGGGCAAGCCGAGGAGTTACGGCGGGCATTCGGCTTCAAGCGCTCGGAGAAACGGATGACGGAAGTAGAGCAGAAGCTGCGGGCGGGGATGGAGGCCAACAGCATCGACGCGGCGGCGCAGGACCGGATCATTCAATCGATCACCTCGTTCGCGCTGTATGGTTTTCCGGAGTCGCACGCGGCGAGTTTCGCCTTGATCGCCTACGCCAGCGCGTGGTTGAAGGAGCACTACCTGGCGGCGTTCACCGCGGCGATGTTAAACAACCAACCGATGGGGTTCTACCAGCCGGCCACGCTGGTGAAGGACGCACAACGGCACGGCCTGCGCTTCCGGCCCGTGGACGTCCAGGTTTCCCATTGGAAGTGCACGATTGAGAACGGCGAAGGAGGCGAGCGTGTGGTCCGGCTGGGATTCAACTACGTGCGTGGCTTTCGCCAGGAGGCCGCGCTCGCGTTGGTGGCCGAGCGCGGACGCGGTTTGTTCGCGAGCATCGACGATTTCACGCGGCGGGTGACGGAGCTTCGCAAGGACGAAGTGACCCGCCTGGCGCAGGTGGGCGCTTTGAATTCGCTGACCGCGCACCGGCGCAGCGCGCTCTGGGAGTCCGAAGCCGCACTGCGCGCGCCCGGGCCTTTATGGGAGGGTATGGCCGCGGAAGACAGTAATCCGTTGCGCACGATGACGGAGGTGGAGCGCCTGCACGCGGATTTTCGCGGCACGGGTTTGACCATCGGCAAGCATCCCATGGCCTGGCTGAGGCCGCGGTTGGACGAGCGCAAGGTGCGGCGGGCGGCGGAGTTGCATACCTTGCGAAACGGGATGGTGGTGCGCGTGGCCGGGTGCGTGATCTGCCGGCAGCGGCCGGGCACGGCGAAGGGCTTCTTGTTTATGAGCCTGGAGGACGAGACGGGGATTGCCAACGCGATCATCGAGCCGGCGTTTTATGAGGCGCATCGCACGGTGCTGGTGAGCGAACAGTTCCTGCTGCTGGAGGGATCGCTACAGCATGTGGATGGCGTGGTGTCGGTGAAAGTAGCGCGGGCGGAGGCGATCCGCGCGCCGCAGCCGGCCGCGCCATCGCACGATTTTCATTAGCCGGCGATTGCTTCAAGGAGCGCCGACGCGGGCCGGCGTCCGATCAGCGCGGGCGTCAGGCCGCAGGCGTCCATGGCGTCTTCGAGAGCGGGAGGACTGATGATGCCCTCGGGCGCGCTGTCGAGGGCGTGTTCGGCGACGAACAGAAGGCTGTCGACCGGGCCGAGTGGCGCGTGATGGCTGGCAACGGCGTCCACCATCGTGTCGGGAAAACGCCAATCGGCGAGCAGGAAACTGCCCAGCCGGGAATGGTCCATGCCGGTGAGAATGGTCTCGGCGAGGTTGGGCGGACAACCCTGTTGACGCAGGCGTTCGTAGGCAGCGACGAGGGGCGAGCTGAGGTGATAGATCACCACGCGTCCGATGTCGTGCACCAGGCCGCAGAGGAACAACTCCTCAGACGGCGCCAGCCGGTTCGGGGCGCCCAGCGTGCGGGCAAACTCTCCGACCGCGACGGCGTGCCGCCATTCCTGCATCAGCCGCCCGGAAGCGGACGCGGGGCGCATGGCCACGGCCAGCATCACCTGGCGCGCCACCGGCACGCCCAGATGGTTCACCGCGTGCGGCACATCCCTGACCTCAAAGCGCGTTCCATAGAGCGCAGAGTTGGCGGCGCGGATCAGGTGCGCGGCGACGATCGGGTCCTCTTCGCCGATGGCCGATACTTCGCGCACGCCGGCCTCTTCGCCGAGCGACAGGATCCGCAGCGCGAGGCGCGGCCGCACCCCGACCAGGCGGGCGGCGGCACGGAACTCCAGGACGCCGGTGGAGGGCTCCAGTGCTTCGACAATACTTGGATCGAAGCCCGCGCTGGCGGCCAGCACGGGGATTCCGCCCAGGTCAAACGGCTGGTTCACCAAACCACAGTATTCATAGTGTTCCACCACGAGATCGGCGAGCTCGACCAGTTCGGCCAGCACATCGCGCTGCGGCGCCGCACGGAACCGGAGGCGCTGGACGAGATCCGTGGCGGGCGTTGCCGGGTACACGCCGCCTCCAGCCGCGGCGGTGCAGCCGGGAAAGACGTCCCCCGCAATCCGCGAGAGCACGGCTTCGTGCGAGAGGTCGAGCGGATGATGATGCAGTGAAGCGGCTTCTTCAAGGATCCCGAACGTTTCCGGGCCCACGCCGGCCCGGCGAGCCAGTTCCAGGGCCACGCCCCGCACCGCGCGTGTGTGTTCTTCGACTCCCCAGACTGCTGTTGCCGTCATACCGTTTCAATCCCCTTATCGGTTGCGGCAGACGTTTCTCTAGCCGCCACTGGACTCGCGGCGCCCGACGGTGTGAGATAAGGGTAGCTGTCGATGATCTGGGTCCTTCTTCTCCTGTTGGCGGCGCCCGTCGCGGCAGCCGAGGTGCGCTTCAACCGCGACGTTCGGCCGATTCTCTCCGACCGCTGCTACGCCTGTCACGGGCCGGACCGCGCGAACCGCAAAACGAAGATGCGCCTGGACGGGGAAAGCGACGCGAAGGCAGACCTGGGCAAAGGGCGTTTCGCGATCGTCGCCGGCGCGCCGGAGAAGAGCGAGATCTGGAAGCGAATCGTTTCCCCCAACCGGACGCTGCGCATGCCGCCCGCCTACCTGGGCCACGAAGCGCTCCAGCCGCGCGAGGCGGCGATCATCCGGCAGTGGATCGAGCAAGGCGCGAAGTACGAGCCGCACTGGGCGTTTGTGCCCCCCGCGCGGCCCGCCGCGCCCGCGGTTCGCGAGGCCGCCTGGGTGCGCAATCCGATCGACGCGTTCATCCTGAGCCGCCTGGAGGGCGAGGGGCTGCGGCCCGCGCCGGAGGCGGACAGGCGGACGCTGATGCGGCGCGTGTCGCTCGATCTCACCGGGTTGCCGCCCACACCCGCGGAGGTCGATGCGTTCGTGCGCGACTCCTCGCCCGCCGCCTATGAGAAGCTGGTCGACCGGCTGCTCGGGACCACCCGCTACGCCGAGCGCATGGCCATCCGCTGGCTGGAGGCCGCCCGCTACGCCGACACCAACGGCTACCAGACCGACGGACCGCGGACCATGTGGCAGTGGCGAGACTGGGTGGTGAACGCATTTCATCGTGACCAGCCGTGGGACCAGTTCACGATCGAACAAATCGCCGGCGATCTGTTGCCCGGCGCGACGCTCGAACAGAAGATCGCCACCGGGTTTCATCGCAACCACCGCACCAGCGCGGAGGGCGGCATCGTGGACGAAGAGTTCCGCGTCGAATATGTGGCGGACCGCGCGGAGACCACCTCCACCGTCTGGCTCGGGCTGACTGTGGGCTGCGCGCGCTGTCATGATCACAAGTTCGATCCCATCTCACAGCGCGATTACTATTCGCTGTTCGCCTACTTCAACAACGTGCCCGAGCGCGGCTTCGTGTGGGATTACGGCAACGAGGATCCTCTGCTGCGAACACCTTCGCCCGAACAGCGGAAGCGGCTGGCGGAGCTGGACACCCAGGTGGCGGCGGCGCGGGCGGAGGTACAGCGCCTGGAAGCCCAGCGGGCGAAGGCGCAGGCGAAGTGGGAGCGTTCGGCGGCCCGGAAGAACGTCGATTGGTCGGTTACCGAGGGGCAGACGGTGCACGTCCCGGCGGCGCGAGCGTATAACGGCAAGGAGTTCTACGCGCATCCGGACCGCGGGCCCACGCCCGAGTATCAGGACCCGATCACGCTGGCGGCGTGGATCGAACCGGCGTCGGCGAGTGGAGCGATTCTCGCGCGTGGAGAGGACGACCTGGAAGGTCGGCAGATCGCGTTGTTGCTCGTGGAGGGCAAGCTGCGGCTCCACATGACGTTCCGATGGTCGGACCTCTCGATGCGCCTGGAGACGGTTCAGCCGCTGGCGTTGAAAGAACGCCAGCACGTGGCGGTGACCTACGACGGCGGCAAGCGCGCTTCCGGAGTTCGCGTCTATGTCAACGGCGAACGGCAGCCGGTGAGAGTGCTGCTCGACCAGTTGCTGCACGCGATTGAGATCAAGGATTTCGATTGGCGCGTGGGCGCCGGCGCAGGCTTCCGCTTCACCGGGCGCATCGCGGACGCACGCGTGTATGCGCGGGCGCTGAGCCCGGCGGAAGTGGCGGCGCTGAGCGCCGGCGAGACGGTGAGCACGCTGGCGGCGCGGGCGCAGCGCACCGCGGCCGAGGAGAGCAAGCTGCGGCTTTGTTTCGACGATCGATTCGCGCCGAAGAACGTGCGCAAGGCGCTGGCTGGGTTGAAGGCGGCCGAGGCGGAGCGCGCGAAGTTCGAGCAGTCGATCCCCACGATGATGGTGATGCGCGAGGAACCGGGGTTGCGCGACGCCTTCGTGCTCAAGCGCGGCGCCTACGACGCGCGGGGAGAAAAAGTGCTTCCTGCCGTGCCCCAGGCGCTGAGCGGTGGAGCGTTGCCGCCGGATCGCCTGGGGCTGGCTCGCTGGCTCGCCGACCGCGGCAACCCTCTCACGGCGCGGGTGGCAGTGAATCGCTTCTGGGCGATGCTGTTCGGCGTGGGCATCGTGAAAACGGTGGAAGACTTCGGTTCCCAAGGCGAGTGGCCGGTGCATCCGGACCTGCTGGACTGGCTGGCGGTGGAGTTCATGGATTCCGGTTGGAGCGTGAAGCGGATCGTCAAGACGATGGTCATGAGCGCAGCCTACCGGCAATCGTCCCGGGTGACGCCGGAGTTGCACCAGCGCGACCCCGACAACCGTTTGCTCGCCCGCGGGCCGCGGTTTCGACTGCCCGCCGAGATGATCCGCGATCAGGCGCTGGCGGTAGCGGGGCTGCTGGCCGACCGCGTGGGCGGGCCGCCTGTGAAGCCCTATCAGCCGCCGGGATTGTGGCAGGAGTTGACCGGAGGACGCGGGTACAAGGAGGACGAAGGCGAGGGTCTCTACCGCCGCACGCTGTATTCGTATTGGCGGCGCACCATTCCGCCGCCCGCGATGATCAACTTCGATTCGCCCACGCGCGAGGTGTGCACGGTTCGCGAGTCGCGCACCAACACGCCGCTGCAGGCGCTCAACCTGATGAACGAGGTGACGTTCGTCGAGGCATCGCGCAAGTTGGCGGAGCGGATGTTGCAGGAGGGTGGCTCGGACCCCGTGACCCGCGGGTTCGCACTGGTGCTGGGGCGTGCGCCGCGGCCGCGCGAACGGGCGGCTGCGGATGCGGCGTTGGCGAAGTTCCGGTCTGTGTACCGCGCTAAGCCGGGCGAGGCGGAGGCTCTGTTGCAGCAGGGGAAGTCACCGCGCGACCGCGGAATTCCCGCGGCGGAGCTGGCCGCCTACACCGCGGTGGCGAGCCTGCTCTTGAACTTGGACGAAACGGTGACCAAGGAGTAACATGGATCGCCCGACGCGAAGGCACTTCTTCGGACGCACGGCCTGCGGGCTGGGCATCGCCGCGCTGGCGAACCTCTTGAACGGCGCCAAGGCGCAAGGGGCTCCCACGCGGCGCACGGGCGGACTCGAGGGCCTGCCCCACCTCGCACCCAAAGCAAAGCGCGTGATCTACCTGTTTCAATCGGGCGCGCCATCACAGATCGAACTCTTCGACTACAAGCCGCGCCTGGTGGAATTCCAGGGCGCGAATCTACCCGAATCCGTGCGCATGGGGCAGCGCCTGACCACTATGTCCGCCTTGCAAACCGGATTCCCCGTGGTGCCGTCGAAGTACGCTTTCGAGCAGCGTGGACAGTCCGGGGCATGGGTGAGCGAACTACTGCCCTACACAGCGAAGATCGCCGACCAACTCACCTTCATCAAGAGCATGCACACGGAGGCGATCAACCACGATCCGGCGGTGACGTTTTTTCAGACCGGTTCGCAAATCGCGGGCCGGCCCAGCATGGGCGCATGGATCGCCTATGGAATCGGCTGTGAGACCGAGAACCTGCCGGCGTTCGTGGTGATGATCTCCCCCGGACAAGGCGGCGGTGGGCAGCCGCTCTACGATCGCTTGTGGGGCAGCGGGTTTCTGCCCACGCGGTATCAAGGCGTGAAGTTCCGATCCGTGGGCGACCCCGTGCTGTATCTGTCGAACCCGCCAGGTTTTTCCGCCGAAAGCCGGCGTTTCTTCCTGGACGCATTACGGGAGATGAACGAGGATAAGCTCGGCGACTACGGGGACCCGGAGATTGCCACCCGGATCGCCCAATACGAAATGGCCTACCGGATGCAATCGTCGGTCCCCGAGTTAGTCGACTTATCGCAGGAACCGGACAGCGTAGTCGCCACCTATGGGCCGGATGCCCGCAAGCCCGGAACCTTCGCCTACAACTGCCTGCTGGCCCGCCGCCTGGCCGAACGCGGCGTACGCTTCATTCAGCTCTACCATCGCGATTGGGACCATCACGGCAAGCTCCCCGAGGGATTGCCCAAGCGCTGCCGGGAGACCGATCAGCCGGCGGCGGCGCTGGTGGAGGACCTAAAGCGGCGCGGGATGCTCGACGACACGCTGGTGATCTGGGGCGGTGAATTTGGCCGAACCGTTTACTGCCAGGGTAAGTTGACCAAGGACGACTACGGCCGCGACCACCACCCACGCTGTTTCACTATCTGGATGGCCGGCGGCGGGGTGAAGCCGGGCCTGACCGTCGGCGCGACAGACGATTATTCATATAACGTGACGGAGCGGCCCGTCCATGTGCACGACTTACAGGCCACGATTCTCCACTTACTGGGGATCGACCATACGCGCTTGACTTACAAGTTCCAGGGCCGGGCCTTCCGTCTTACCGATGTGCACGGCGAGGTGGTCCGGGAGATCCTCTGATCAGTCCGCCGCTGCCGCCGCCTGGGCGGATGGGGCGATCTCAATCTCCAGTCCGAAGTCGCGCTTCACGGCCTCTCGGTAGGCTTCATCGTCGAGAGCGTTGAAGGCGATCCACTGTTCATCGGTCATCGCGGCGCGCCACGCCAGGAAAGGCGCCGCATCGGGGCCCGCGGGGTGGCGTAGCTGGCCGGTGCCGCTCTCCACGATGTGCCGGATGACGGCGGCCACCGTTGTGGGCGGCGTAGGCTGGCCCAGCGCCGCACGGAACATGGCGGCGAGGTGGCGAGCGTGCGGGTAGAGGGAAGGCGGCGCGGTCTCGATGGCATGCGCCATCGGTGTATCGATAATGCCTGGCTCGACAATCGCCACGCGGACGCCGAACGGCTTCATTTCCTGGGCGAGCGCTTCGCTCACTGCTTCCAAAGCGAACTTCGACGCCGCATAGTAGCCGAGCGGGGACGAGGAGATCTTGCCGGCCACCGAACTCACGTTGACGATGCAGCCGCTGCGGCGCTCACGCATCGCCGCCGCCGCCTGTCGAATGCACCGGATGGCGCCGAAGTAGTTCGTCTCCATGATCGCCCGAACGTCGTCCATCGGCAGCTCCTCGGTGGACCCATGCCGTTCGATCCCCGCGTTGTTGACCAACACGTCGATCGAAACGCCCTGGCCGCGTAACTCGCCGAAACACTCCGCCACGGAGAGATCGGAATCCACATCCATTCGATGGATGGTCACCGGCAGCCCTTCGCGCTCCACGGCCTGTGCGAGCGCGGGCGACCGCGCCGGGTTGCGCATGGTCGCATAAACGCGGTGCCCCGCGCGTCCTAACTCGAGAGCTGCAGCCAGCCCGATGCCGGAGCTGGTTCCGGTGATGAGAATCTGTGCCATGGTGCGTACTCAGGTTCGAATACGATAGCAGACTGTCACGGCCGGGCGGAACGCAGATCGAACAGAAAGACGCCGAAACCCTCCCCGGACTCGGCCCCCCGGCGGCCCATCTGGAACGCCATCCAGTTTCCGTCGTCGCTCACAACGGCGTTGTCCGCGGCCACTCCCTTGTATTCGGTGAAGTAGGTGAGCCGCTCCTTGCGTCCGCTTCCGTCGAGCGCCAGTTTCCATAGCTCCACCATCACCCAAGGCTTGCCGCGGCTGGGCGCGGACTCGACGACGGTGTGTTTGCCGTCGGGGAAGACGCCCTCTGGCTCGTCGTACCAATCAGGCGAACTGGTCATCGCGGTGAGCACGCCGGTGGCGAGTTCCAGGCGAAAGACGTCGGTGTTCGTCGTGCCGTCCACCTGGTAAGCGGCCAGTGTGAGCGCATCCTCGCTGGGCGGAACGAAGTCCTGCACCTCGAAGGACCAGGTCTTTCGATTCCAGTTGCGGCTGTCCACGGCAAGCTTACGGTTGACCAGTTTCGGCGCGCCATTCTGGTAGACGATGTCGCCAGTGAAGATCTGACTTTCGCCTTCCTTGAGACGCTCTGGGTGCTGCTGCCACCGGTGCGTCCAGGCGATGCGAAGGTTCTTGCGCGAAACCGCCGGCCCCTCGCTGCACATCTCGCCGAGTTGCACCGGCGGCTTCGAAAGGTTCCTGTCGAGTACGGACAACCAGCTCTTCCGTCGAGCCTCCTCCCGCGCCACGGCATCCGTGCGATCGAAGGTTGCGACAGGGCCGGAGAGCAGGATGTCCCCGTTGGCCAAATAGAACGCGCGCGTGAAGCCGTGGTGCCGGAAGTGCGCGGTAATGGGCTTGATTCGCTTCGACGCGAACTCGTACTCATAGACCTCGCCCAGCACGGCTCCCAGAAACAAGAGCCGCTTACCGTCGTGGGAGAACTGCGGCCTCTCACCGAACCAGGTGAGCCGCTGGATGTGCGGCGGCAGTTGATCGCCCGGGCTGCCCTCGCGAAACTCGGCTGGCGGAAAGGGCGGTTGCGCGGCGGCGGCGGCAACGGTAAGGAGGAGAATCCGAAACGTCATGCTGCGAACCTTTCACCGCTTTGCGCCGGCGCCGCGAATCGCTAGCAGTTCCTTGTCCGTGCGAACGTAAAGCACTCCGCCCACTGCCGCGGGCGACGACTGGATTCGGCCGTCCACCTGATTGCGGGCTAGCACCTTGAACTCGGATCCCGCTTCCACCACGGTGATCTCGCCCTCCTCGCTGGCGAAGTAAATCTTGTCCCCTGCCAAGATGGGCGATGCCGAGTGATTGCCGCCGATGCGCCCCTGCCAGAGGACCTCGCCATGGGCGGCGTCAAACGCAAAGACGATGCCCGCCGTCGTCACCGAGTACAGGCGCGGCGGCGCGAAAACCATGGATGAGATCATAGGCACGCCCTTGGATTGCTCCCACGCCAGGTGTGTCGCGGTGATGTCGCCCTTGCCGCCTCCCAGCCGGAACGCGCGGATCGTCGGCTTCTCGAAGCCCGAAGCGGCAAACACCATCTGAGGCGCTACCACGATGGACGGCACGACACCCTCCCCCTGGCTGCGGCCGGTCCAGACGAGTTCACCGGTCCGGGCGTCGAACCCTTGGACGACGTCGCCGGCGGCGCTGACAATCTGCGGCTTGCCGTCGACCACGGCGACATTCGGAGAGACATGCGCGATCCGTGAGAGGCCGCGCTTGCCCTTCCACCGCTGCTTGCCGGTATTCTTGTCGAGCGCCAACAGGAACGACTGGTCCCACGGCTTCTGCCATCCGAGTTTCAGGTCGCCTGTTTCGCTCGATCCGTCGCGCGGCATGATCAGCAGATCCTCAAACAGAATGGGCGACGCGCCGAGGCCATGCTGGCTGTAGTGCGGGTAGTCGAGGTTGGTCCACAACGTCTTGCCGTTGAAGTCCAGCGCCGCGAAGCCTCCGCTGCCGAAGACCGCATACACGGCCTTGCCATCGGTCACGGGCGTGGGCGTCGCGTAGGAGTTCTTGTTCTCCTTTCGCTTCACTTCCTGACGGAACACTTCGCGATCCCAAAGGATCTTGCCGGTCCGCCGGTTGAGGCTCACCACGCGGCAGGACGCGCCGTTCTCCGTGGCCGAGGTGACAAAAATGCGATCCTTCCAGACGATCGGTGATGACCAGCCTTCGCCGGGAATCGCGGCTCTCCACGCGATGTCCTTCGCCGTCCACTGCACGGGCAGAGGTTGGGACGCAATCCCCTGTCGCGAGGGACCGCGGAAGCCGGGCCAATCGGCGGCCAGGGGCAGAGCGGCAGCCGACAGGAACGATGCAACCACCACGTTACGCATGATGGACAGCATGATCGAATCCGATGCGAAAAGGCAACGTACCCGGCTCCTCGCCCGCGCGATGAAATCAGGCCGGCGGCCGCGGAACATGGCACAATACGGTCCTGACCCCATGCGAACCGTCACACTCCTTCTCGCCGCGGCGCTGAGCGCGGCCTCGCAAACGCCGGCGCCGCCATTGCCGGACGACGTGGTTCACGATCGCGGCCTCGAGTACTCGAACGTCGGAGCGCGCCTGGCGCTGGACGTCGTGCGCCCCAAGGGACTGGGCGCCTCGGACCGGCTGCCCGCGGTGCTGCTGGTGCATGGAGGCGGTTTCCGCGCGGGCAACCGCGAGAGCTACTTGCCCGTTGCCGCGCGCCTGGCGCGCCGGGGTTATGTGGCGGCCACCGCGAGTTATCGCCTTGCGCCCCGGCACCAGTTCCCGGCGGCCGTGGAAGACGTGAAGGCAGCGGTACGGTTCCTGCGCGCGAACGCCGCGAAGTACAACATCGATCCGGATCGCATCGGCGCGATGGGCGGCAGCGCCGGAGGCCACCTGGTGCTGATGCTCGCGCTCACCGCGGATGTTGCGGAATTCGAGGGCACCGGACCGAACCGCGAGCATTCGAGCCGCGTCGCGTGCGCGGTAAACTACTACGGACCGACGGATCTTACGCAGTCCTACCAGAAGAGCGTCGACGCCGGCGCGGTGCTGCCCCTGTTCCTCGGCGGCGATCTCAATCACAACCGCAAGGTTCACCAGATGGCGAGCCCGCTCCATTGGGTGACGCCTCGCGCCGCGCCGGTGCTCTCGATTCACGGCACGGAAGACAACTACGTGGCCTGGGAACACGCCGTCTGGATTACGGACCGCCTGGTCGCCGCCGGCGTTGCCGCCGAGATCGAAGTCCTCGGCGGCGCCGGTCACGGTTTTCGAGGCGCGGATGCGGAGCGAGCCGAGGCCCGCGCGTTCGGCTTCTTTGACCGGCATCTGAAATCGAAACCGGCCACGCGCCGCATCCTGGTGGCCGACCACGGGCCGAAGGGCGAGATCGTGGCCATGGACTGGCCCACCGGCGCCGTACATTGGACCTACCCTAACGGCCGCGGCCACGATGTACAATCGCTTCCCGGCGGTCACACGCTCCTCACCATCGGACCGCAGAAGAAAGTGGTGGAACTCGACGGACGGCAGCAGCCGGTGTGGGAGTACAGCGAAGGCCTGGAGCACCCGCTGGCCGCGCAACGACTGCCGAACGGCAACACGCTGATCGGCGACGCGCGCGCCGGGCGGGTGATCGAAGTGACGCCCGATAAGAAGGTGGTCTGGAAGTACGAAAGCGCAGACCTGGCGAACATGCGCATGCGGAACGCGCATCGCACCGCGGCTGGAGGCACGCTCATCGCGGAAGAAGCAGTCTCGCGGCTGATCGAGGTGGATGCGGCCGGCAGGATCGTGTGGAGCTGGCAGGCGCCGGAGAAGGATGCGCGCCGCCTCTACATGGGGCGGCGACTGGCGAACGGGAACACGGTGATGAGCCTCTCGGACCCCGGCGAGATTGTGGAGGTGGCGCCGGACGGCAAGGTGGTGCGTTCGATCGGAGGCCGCAACCTGGACATCCAGATGGGCTGGACATCGGGTTTCGTGGAATTGCCGGGAGGAAACCTGCTGATCTCCGACTACACCGGACGGCGGCTGTTGGAGGTGGATCCGAAGGGCAAGCTGGTGAACGAGCTTCGCCTGGGACCGCGCACCGTAGCGAGCCTGAACTTCGTGCCGTAGGGCGCCCCGGCCGGCGTCAGTGTGAGGAATCGGGGCTCTTGCGCGCAACGATGACCAGAGTGAGTCCGCGCCAGGGAAGAATCGCTTCCGCGCGGCGCCAGAACCAGACGGACTTGTCGAAGAGCTTGAGCGACACCTTGCCCAGGCGGCGGCGTCCGAGGACCTTTCCGAAAAGCCACCAGGCGGGCTTGCCGATCTTGTTGACCTGGTAAGTCTGGCCGGATTCGAAGCCCGCGGCGGCGAGGAGATCCGCGAGTTCGCTGCGTTCGAAACGGCGGCGGTGACCCAGCGTTCGATCGAGACCTCCAAACAGCCCCCGCCCTTGCGGCACCAGAACCAGCAACACGCCCCCGGGCTTCAGGCAGCGGTTCAGAGCGGAGAGCGTGGGGCCGGGGTCGTCGAGGAACTCGAGCACATTCAGACACAGGGCGGTGTCGAAACCCGATTCGAGACCGGCGAAGTCCTCCGCCGCCGAAGGGTCCAGCTTGCGGACCTCGACGTTGGGGGTGCGCAGAAAGCGGTTGTTGAGCGCGTGCAGATAGAGCGGGTCGCGCTCGCCGGCGACGTAGCGGAAGCGGCGGCCCATGAGCCGCGCGGTCAAATTGCCGATGCCCGCTCCGATTTCGAGAATGGAGTCGCCCATGTGCTGCCGCAGAAGGCCGCTGATCCAACTCAGGTACTGCGGCGTGCCGCTCATGTTGTTCAGATGGCCGCGGCCGTAGGGGCCAACGTACAGATCGTCGATGATCCAGAAGTGAAGGATCACACCGAGCGCTTTCACGCCGTCCTTCCACCCGATCTTCTTGCCCTCTTCATAGGTGCGGCCGTGATAACTGATGGGGACTTCGTAGACCCGAAGCTTACGCTTCGCGCACTTCATCGTGATTTCCGGCTCGAAGCCGAACCGGTCGGAGCGGATAGGGATGCTCTTCAGCAGGTCGGTACGAAAGACCTTGTAGCACGTCTCCATGTCCGTGACGTTCAGGTTGCAGAACATGTTGGAGACGGTAGTGAGCCCCTTGTTGATCATCGAATGCCAGAAGGGGAGCACACGGGTCTGTTCTCCGGCCAGGTAACGCGAGCCGAAGACCGCGTCGGCACGGCCATCGAGCAAGGGGCGGAGGAGCTTGGGGTACTCGGCGGGATCGTATTCGAGGTCGGCATCCTGCACGATCGTGAAATCGCCGGAGGCCTTTTCGATGGCGGTCCGGACGGCGGCCCCCTTGCCGGCGTTCTTCTCGTGGCGAAAGAGGCGGATGCGGGGCTCGGCGGCGGCGAGACGCTCGAGGATCGCGAGGGTGCCGTCGGTGGAGCAGTCGTCAACGATGATCAACTCGCGTTCCATGTTCTCCGGCAACGGCGCGGCGAGGACATGGGCGAGGCTGCGTTCGACGACCGTTCGTTCGTTGTATACGGGGATCAGGATGGAGAGCAGCACGCGAACTTTCAGTATAGGCAATCGGCCGGAGAGCACCGCTATTACGGATATAATTGTCGCGGAAGGATTCCTATGGACAGATCACAGCTTTCTCCTCGCCGGCGCGAGTTCGTCGCCTCGGCGGCGGCCTCCTCCTTGCTGCTGCTGAAGCCGGAGACGGTGCGCGGCTCGCAGGCCAACTCGGCGTTGACGCTCGGCTTGATCGGCTGCGGAAACCGCGGCATGTACGTGAGCGGGATCTTCGCGAAGAACGAGTATCTGAAAGTCACCGCGATTTGCGACATCTACGAAGACCGCCTTGCCGAAGGCCGGGCCAAGTACTCGGGCGCCAAGGAGTACAAGAACTACCTCGACCTGCTCGGTAGCGACGTGGACGCGGTGCTCATCGCCACGCCCGCGTTCCTGCACCCCGAGCACTTCGAAGCCGCGGTGAAGGCGCGCAAGCACATCTTCCTGGAGAAGCCGGCGGGTGTGGATCCCAAGGGCTGCCGGCGGGTGATCGAAGCCGCGAAGAAGGCGGATAAGACCAAACGCATCTCGATGGACTACCAGCAGCGCTACGGCAAAGAGTACCGGAAGGCGTATGACGTCGTGAAGTCGGGAGAACTGGGCGCCATCAAGATGATCCGCGCGGCCTGGTTGGGCGGCGGCCCGCCCATTCGCACCGGCCATCCGGCGAGCGAAGAGAAGATCCGGAACTGGTATTTCTACAAAGACACTTCGGGCGACATCCTGATCGAGCAGGACTGCCACAACATCGACGTCGTGAACTGGTTCATGGGCGACCATCCGGTGAAGGCCTCGGGCTACGGCAGCCGGATGATGCGCACCATCGGCGACGTGATGGATAACCTGGCGGTGACCTTTCAGTTCGCCAACGGCGTGGTCTTCAGCTACAGCGCGCACCAGTTTGGCGCGGTGGGCTATCGCGACATCTCCGAGACGTTTTGCTGCGAGAAAGGCTGGGTGCGCGTCTCGCGCCAGGGCTACCAGATCCAGCGGGACGGGAAGCCGCCGATCGAATCGGTGGACACCAAGTACGACATCACCCAGGATTCGGTGAACCAGTTCATCGAGGGCGCGCGCACCGGCCAGATCGAGAACGCGGCCCTGTGGGGCGCCGAGAGCACGCTGGTGGCGATCATGGCCCGCGAGGCGATCTACACCGGCCGCGAGATGACGTGGGACCGCATCGTCAAAGCCTGATCCGGCGCGCGGCGGCGTGCTGCCTGGTAGCGGTGGTGCCGTGTGCCGCCGAATTTCTCTCGATCGAGCAGAAGTTCGGCGGCATCGATTGCGCCACGTGCGGAGCGGGCGTGGAGCGCGCCTTGCAGCGCCTGCGCGGCGTGGAAGCGGTGGAACTGGGCGAGGGCGTGGTCCGTCTCAAGCTCGCCTCCGGCAACACGATCCGCCTCGAACGCGTGCACGACACACTGAAGGGCGCGGGATACACACCGGGCGAAGCGCGCGTCGAAGTGCGGGGCAAGTCGCTCGGCGGAGAGTTCGAGGTGACGGGTTTCGACCCGGCGTACCGGTTTGTCTACGAGGGTAAGCCGATCGACGGGGTCGCCCGCGGCGTGGTGACCGCGCCCAAGCCGGGAACGCCGCTACGCCTCACGACCTCCGAGTAACCGCGCGAGGTACTCGGCCTGCGGGCGCGCGTCGAAGGTTTCCATGAACCACGGGGAGGGCGCTGTCGGCTCGCTCGGGAAGGCGAGGTAACGGTCGAGCTTCGCGGCGGCTTCGGCGACGGTATCGTCCGAGTACAGGCAGACGTAGGGCACGCCGCTCCGGGCGAGCACTTCCTCAATGGCCGAGCGCGGTGGAGCAAGACACAGAATGGGGCGCCCGATCAGGATGTACTCGAAAAGCTTCGAAGGGATCTGGCGTACACTCTGGGGCTGGAGAATGACAAGACCATTGGCCTCCTGGGTGCGGCGTTGCGCTTCGGCGCGCGGCACCGATTCGCGCACGAATTCCAGCCAGCCCTCGTCCGCGGCGCTCCGATAGAGCGGTTCGTCCAGACCCGCCGCGTAGCTCACCGGGCCGATCAAAGCGAGGCGAACTCCCGGCGGGCGAAGGTGCGCGAGCGCGGCCACCAGCAGGTTGGCGTTGCGGCCGTAGTACATCGCTCCGGCATGCAGCAGGACCCGATGATCGCGCGCCGGAAGTGGCAGAGCGGCCAACCGATCCTCCGGATCAAAGCCGTTCGTGATCACGTGGACCTTGGACGAGGCGCGGGGAAAGCGGCGCCGGTAGTCGTCAGCCGCCGCGCCGGTGTTGGCCACGATCGCGTCGGCGCCATGCATCATCCGCCTCTCAATGAAAGCCACCAGGCGGTTGTTGAGACCGGTGTCCACCGGGTCGCGATAGTCCGCGATCCAGCGCAGCCCGCCCCGCCGCCGGAGCATCATCGCCGCCAGGTGATCGGCGAGCGGCGGGAAGGTGGAGAAGACGGCGCCGATGCCGGGGTTGGCGTCGAGCACGATCTGAGCCTGCCGCGCCGCGTCGCGCGCCCACAGGAATGGGAAGTAGCCCTTGAGCACGTACTTCTTCAGGAACGCTTCGAATTGAAAGCGAAGCGGAATCGCTCCCGCCGCTTGTCCGTTCTGCCGGGCGGCGGCGCGGCGTTGAAAGAACTGTTCCGCCTCGTCCGGTACGACGGTGATGGAAGCGTCGCTCGCATGCGGGCTTGCCTCGGCAGTGATTACGTGTACCCGGTAACCAAGCTTGGCCAGGTACTTGTGCAACCGGCGCGGACGCAACGCGCCCACGGCCGTGTCGGGGTTGTAGGCGTACGCGATGGAGAGAATCTCTTTCGATGCTTCTCTCACCGGCGTACCATTGCGGCGATTATAACAAGCGGCCACGTAAATTCTCCCGCAGTCCGATGAAACCGCGAAGGCGATGCGGCGTATTCCTCTTCGGAGAACCACATGACCACACTTCGGACGATCACCCTTGCCGCGCTCGCCGCCGCCGCCGCGATGGCGCAGATGCAGAGCAACACGGAGAAGAAACTGGACTGCCGCGAAGGCCGGTACGGATCGCGGAGGACGCCACTGTGAGATGAAGGAGTTCCCGCTGACGGCCGCGGGACGGCTGGACATCGATCCGGGGATGAACGGCGGCGTGAGCGTGCTCGGCTGGAACCAGAACACGATCCTCGTTCGCGCGCAGTTGCAGGCGAACGCGGACTCCAGCGAAGAGGCACGGCAAATGGTGAATGAGATCCAGGTGCTCACCGCGGGCGGGCAGGTGAAGACCGCCGGGCCGAAGATGGAGCGCAACCGCGGTTGGGCGGTGAGCTTCGAGATCTTTGTCCCGCACCGGACCAGCCTCGACGTGAAGGCCTTCAACGGCGGGATCGCGATCGCCGATGTGGGCGGTGAGATCCGGTTCAAGACCATGAACGGCGGCGTGGCGCTCAAGCGGCTCGCGGGGAGAGTGACGGGCGAAACCATGAACGGCGGCGTGGACGTGGTGCTGGCCGGCAGCCGTTGGGATGGCGACACGCTGGACGTCGAGACCACCAACGGCGGAGTCAAGATGCTGGTGCCGGAGAATTACTCGGCGCGGTTGGAGACGGCGACGGTGAACGGCCGCATCAGCATCGACTTTCCGGTGACGGTGAGCGGCGAGATCCGGTCCAAACTCAGCACGACCCTCGGCGCCGGCGGGCCGCTGGTGCGGGCCACCACCACCAACGGCGGAGTGAAGATCGCACGCAGCGGTGCGTAGGCCGCCCGAAAAGGCCGCGTTACACTGAGGCATGTCCTCAGCAAACGACCCCGATGTCCGTTTTCCGATGGCGGCTGAGCGGTCTTGCTGCGACGGCGGCTCCTGCGACGCCCC
>DALYJJ010000049.1:26709-38102 GCA_031969915.1 Bryobacteraceae bacterium
CGCGCGCGCGGGCTTCGCGAGCTGGATGCGCTGGGTCGAAGCGCGGGTCGCGCGACGGCGGCTCCTGCGCCGCCCCCGGCGTCGATCGGCGGCACCTGTTCCGGCTGGCGGGCTTCGCCGCCTCGGTCGCCGGGGCCGTCTTTCAACCGTTGCCGGCGGCGCAGCTCAATGCTTCCGCCGGGCGGCCTGCGGATCCGGAATGGCCCACGCTCAGACGGTACACGGGGGAGCGCGCCGAACGGGTCCTGATGCCCGTGGGAGGTGTGGGCACGGGCTGTGTGTCGCTTGCCGGCAACGGCGCGCTGCGCGATTGGGAGGTGGTGAACCGGCCCGCAAAGGGCTTCACGCCGGTGGTTTCCGGAGGCCTCCCGTTCTTCGCGCTGTGGGTGGGCGACGGCGCGGCCTCCCATACGCGTGTGCTCGAGGGGCCGCTTCCTCGCACGGCGTTCGAAGGCAGCCACGGGAGCCAGGAACCGTCCCACTCGCTGCCGCGCTTCGCCTCAGCGGCCTTTGACGCGGCGTGGCCCCTGGCATCGGTGACGCTGGACGATCCTGGCCTGCCCGTCCGCGTGGTGTTGCGCGCCTTCAGCCCGTTCGTTCCCACCGACGCCGAAGCCAGCGGCTGGCCGATGGCGGTGCTGCGGTACCGGCTTCAGAACCTCACCACCAGGACGCTGCGGCTCTCCGTCTGCGGCACGCTTCCGAATTTCGTGGGCATGGACGGGTGGGAGACGGCGCGCGATTGGAAAGGCGACCGCTATCCCAGCGGCGCCCGGAAAAACCGCAACCGGTTGCGCAACGGGGCGGGCGTGACCGGATTATTCCTCGATTCCGAAGGCGTCGACCCGGCGGCCGAGGCCTGGGGATCGCTCGCCTTGGCGGTAACCGGGAACGGCGCGGGCGTCACCAGCCGCCTCGCGTGGACCGATCCGCAATGGGGCGGCGCGCTGCTCGATTTCTGGGACGACTTCTCGGCGGACGGCGCGCTGGAGCCGCGGGCCGCCGGCAAGGAGGATGCTCCCGTCGCATCGCTCGCACAGGCGCTGACGCTCGGGCCCAAGGAAACCCGCGAGGTCACCTTCCTGATCGCCTGGCACTTCCCGAATCGCTACACCTGGAACACGCCGGAGGACAAACGCACCGCCGCGGACCGCATCGGGAACTACCACACCACGCGGTTTGCGGACGCCTGGGACGTGGTGGAGAAAGCCGCGCCGCAACTCGCCGCTCTCACCAGGCGCACGGTGCGGTTCGTCGGCGATCTCCTCTCGGCCCAGTTGCCGGACACGGTGAAGGAAGCGGCCCTTTGGAACGCGAGCACGCTGGTCTCGCAGACCTGCTTCCGCCTACCGGACGGCCACCTCTTCGGCTGGGAAGGCACGGCCGATTCGAAGGGATGCTGCCACGGCTCCTGCACGCACGTCTGGAATTACGAACAAACCACGCCGTTCTTGTTTGGAGATCTTTCCTGGGGGATGCGCGAGGTGGAGTTCGCGCACGCCACCGGCGAAGAAGGGTTGATGAGCTTCCGCGTGCATCTGCCGCTCGAACGCGCACGCCAGTTCGACAAGGGCGCGGCGGACGGCCAGATGGGCTGCGTGATGAAAGCCTACCGCGATTGGCAACTGAGCGGCGATGACGCGAGGTTGCGGGCGCTGTGGCCTCACATCCGCCGCGCCATGGAGTTCTGCTGGGTGCCGGGAGGCTGGGACGCCGATCGCGACGGCGTCATGGAAGGGGCCCAGCACAATACCATGGACGTCGAGTACTACGGACCGAACCCGCAGATGGGCTTCTGGTACCTGGGGGCTCTGCGGGCGGCCGAGTTGATGGCGCGCCACGTGGGCGACGGCGCCTTCGGCGACGTTTGCGCCGCGCTCTACCGGAGGGGCAGCGCTTGGATCGACGCCGAGCTCTTCAACGGCGAGTACTACGAACAACGGGTTCAGCCACCGGGCAGCGCGGATCGGGTCCACCCGAAACTGTTGGTGGGCATGGGCGGCGCCAATCTTGCCGATCCCGATTTTCAGTTGGCCAAAGGCTGCCTGGTGGACCAGTTGGTTGGGCAGTATGTGGCGCACGTGTGCGGCCTGGGCTACCTGGCCAAGCGTGAGAACGTGAACGCGACGCTGCGCGCGATTCTGAAATACAACTACCGCGAGTCCCTGGCGGATCACTTCAACAGCATGCGTTCGTTCGCCCTGGGCGGCGAAAAGGCGCTGCTCATGGCTTCCTATCCGAAGGAGCGCCCGCGAAAACCCTTCCCCTATTGGAGCGAAGCGATGACCGGGTTCGAATACACCGCGGCCGTGGGCATGCTCTACGAAGGCATGGAGAGCGAGGGGCTGACCGTGATCCGCAATATTCGCGACCGGTATGACGGGGCCAAGCGCAGCCCTTTCGACGAGGCCGAGTGCGGACACCACTACGCCAGAGCGATGGCTGCCTGGGCGGCGGTGTTAGCGCTGACGCGTTTCGAATACTCGGCGGTGTCGCAAACCATGAAACTCACCGTGAAGCCGGGATCGCACTTCTGGTCCACCGGGTATGCGTTCGGCACGTGCCGCGTGAGCGAGGCGGGCGGGCGGCCGCGCGCCGAGATCAGCGTGTCCGAGGGCACGCTGCCGCTGAGGACGCTGGTGGTGAACGGGACTGCGCTCGATCGGAACGAGGCCGGCCCCTTACGCGCGGGTCAGCGGTTCAGCGGCTGAGCGCCCGTGCGCGCGGCCGGCGCGCTAGCATCTCTTTATGGCAACCGCGCCCGCATTCGTCCTACACCCGGACCTGGAGGACGCCCGCCGTCAGATCGAAGCGATCCGGGCGGAGGTCCGGGTGTTGACTGGCCCGCTCACCGATCTGCAGATGAATTGGCGCGCCGGCGAGGGGCAGTGGTCGATCGCCGAGTGCATCGGCCACCTGACGGTGAGCGCGCACCTCTTCCTGCCGGTAGTGGCCGAGGCGATCGCGAAGGGAATCCCCGGCACGGGCGAATTTCGCTATGGCCGTTTCGAAAACTGGGTGATCGGCAAGATCGGCAAGCGAGGCGGGTTCAAAGTGAAAGCGCCGAAGGATTGGCAACCTCCGAAAGAGCAGTCGCGGGAGGAGTGCCTGCGGGCCTTCGAATCGGCGCACGCCACGGTGCTCGCGCGCATCGTCGAGTCCAACGGGCTGCACCTGCGCCGCACACGGGTGCGGCACCCGGCGATTCCGCTGCTCACCTACAGCCTCTGCGGCATCTTCCGCATGACCGCCGCGCACTGCCGGCGGCACCTGGCGCAAGCGCAGGAAGTGCGGGCCGCGGCGGGGTTTCCGCGATGAGGAAGGGCCTCGTCGTACTCTTCGCCGCCGCCGCCGCCGCTGCACAGGATTGGCCCACCTATCACGGCAGCCCGGCGAACACGAAATACTCCGCGCTGACGCAAATCAACACCTCCAACGTGGCCCGGTTGAAACTGGCCTGGCGGTTCGACACCGGCGACTACTTCAAAGGCGCCGAGATGCAGAGCAGCCCGCTGGTGGCCGGCTCAACCGTCTACGTGGTGTCTCCGAAGATGCGCGTCTTCGCCCTGGACGCGGAGACGGGCCGGCAGAAGTGGGCCGCCGACCCGAACGAGGGCCCGCCGGTCACGGCCAACATGCGGAACCGCGGCTTGAACTACTGGTCCGGCGGCAAGCAGGAACGCCTCTACCTTGCGGTCCGTGAATATCTCTACTCGCTGGACGCACGCACCGGGAAACTGGATCCGCGCTTCGGCGAGAAAGGGCGCGTCGATCTGCGCAAGGGTCTGGGCCGGGATGTCACGGGCCTGTCCGTCACCATCACGACGCCGGGCGTGGTCTTCGGCAATCTGCTCATCGTGGGCAGCATGGTAAGCGAGAGCCTGCCCGCGGCGCCCGGGCACGTGCGCGCCTACGATACACGCTCGGGAAAACTGGTCTGGACCTTTTACACCATCCCGAAACCGGGAACCCTGGGAGCGGACACGTGGCCCGCCGGCGCGCAAGCCTACATTGGCGGGGCGAACAGTTGGGCGGGGCTCGCGCTGGACGGGAAGCGGGGCATCGTCTACGTCCCCACGGGGTCGGCGGCCTTCGATTTCTTCGGTTCCAACCGTGCCGGCGACAACCTGTACGCCAACTCGCTGGTGGCGTTGAAGGCGGCCACGGGCGAGCGGCTCTGGCACTTCCAGTTCGTCAAGCACGACGTGTGGGACCGTGACCTGCCGGCGGCGCCGACTCTCGTGACGGTCCGTCGCGGCGGGCGCTCCATCGACGCCGTGGCGCAGATCACCAAGTCCGGGCATGTGTGGGTGTTTGACCGCGTCACCGGCGAATCGCTCTTTCCCTGGAAGGACGTCCCGGTTCCGCCTTCGGATGTCCACGGCGAAGTCCTCGCACGGACGCAACCGCTACCCCTGGCGCCGCCGCCCTTCTCGCGTCAGGAGTTCACCGAGGATCTGGTGACGGACCGCACGCCGCAGGCCCGGGAATCGGTTCTCCAGCGCCTACGGCAAGTTAGAAACGGTCCGCAGTTCACGCCGCCGTCTCTCGAAGGGACGGTGGTGTTTCCGGGCTTCGACGGGGGCGGTGAGTGGGGCGGAGCGTCGTGGGATCCGGAGACCGGGTTGTTCTACGTCAACGCCAACGAGATGGCCTGGATCCTGCGTCTGGTTCCGAGCCGGAAGGGCGCGTTGAACACCGGCAAGAAGCTCTATTCGCGGCACTGCGCCAGTTGCCACCGCGAGGATTTCGCGGGGGCGCCGCCGAACTTCCCGTCGCTCGAAAACCTTGTCTCGCGGCAGAACGAGAAACAGGTGATGGCGGTGATCGAGAAAGGCGCCGGACGCATGCCCGCTTTCGGCTTCCTGCGGGAGGACGCTCGCGATGCGATTACCCGGTACGTCCTGAAAGGCGAGGACAAGGAAGTGATGGCCCCTCCGGGCGGCGGCGGCGAACCCTGGGACCTGCCTTACGGCATCGATGGGTACAACCGCTTCCGCGATCCCCAAGGCTACCCGGCGGTGAAGCCCCCGTGGGGAACGCTGAACGCACTCAACCTGAACACTGGGGAGTATGCGTGGCGCATTCCGTTCGGCGAGTTCCCGGAGTTGGTGGCGCAGGGGCTGCGCGACACGGGTTCGGAGAACTACGGCGGATCCGTCGTGACGAAGGGCGGGCTGCTGTTCATCGCCGCAACCAAGGCGGACAACAAGTTCCGGGCCTTCGACAAGCTCACCGGCAAGGTGCTCTGGGAATACACGATGGAAGCGGCGGGACATTCGACGCCGGCCACCTTCGTCGTGAAGGGCAGGCAATACGTTCTGCAGGGCGCGGGAGGCGGAAAATACAAAACAGAGAAGGCCGGGATCTACTACGCGTTCGCGTTGGATTGATCCGAAGGGATCACCGGACCGGGATGTACAGCGGAAGGCTCGACCGGCCGTCCAGCGTGAGCCTCAGTTGCTGCTCCCCGGTGGGAACGGAATTGGACAGCGTGAAGGTCAGCATGGTGGAGCCGAACTGCTGGTTCGGTGTGATCGCAGTTACCTGGTGTTCCACGTCGCCGACCAGGATCCGCAGCCTCGAGCGGTCGGGCAGGTTCCCATTCGCATCGGCGACATTGAAGGACATCGCGCCCAGGTTCTCGCCACGGCGGGCGGGCCGGAACGGCGTAATCGCGATGGAACCCTCTGCCAGGACCGAGGCGACCAGAGGCGGCACGGCAGGCGGAGGCGTTTCGATGTACAGCAGGGACGGGAGGCTGGTGGCGCCCGCCGCGGTCAGCGTGACCACGGCCAGACCGTTGCCCACTTCCGGCACGGTGAACGTCACCTGGTTCCCCGAGGTGGCGCGAACGACAGCCGCGCGGCCGCCCACGGAGACCGAAACCGGGGCGTTGGCGGGCAGATTCTGAACCGTGAGCGTAACCGTGCTGCCGGCGGGAACCGGGTCAGTCACCGTGTGCGACAGAGCGATTTGCCGCGGGTTGGCAGCCTGCACCGAGAACGACGGCGGGGCCGCGGTGTGTCGCAAGCCGGTGGCGACGGTGACCGCCGTCAACGCCGGCGCCGCGCCGGGCGAGACCGTCACTTCGGCCAGCAGCCGTGTCGGACTGAACACCCAAACGCGCCGGACCAGCACATCGGAAGAACCAAACCCGATACGCGTTTCACCCTGTAAAAAGTTTGTGTTAACGCCGTTGATCTCAACGAACGTTTCAACCCCGCCAGGGAGCGCGGAGGGGGCCAGAGTAAAGGCGGTAACCGGTTCGCGCCCGTCCGGACCGTTCAGGAAGTTCACGCCATTGCCGGAGACAAACAGGGAGCTCTGACCGTCCGGGTTGAAGGCCGTGATCGCTGGCCGGTGCTCCAGCGGGATGGGCGGAGGAGTGACCCACACACCGCCTTCGTCGGAGCGGCGGATGGCCGCCGGAACACCGTCGAAGAAAATCCGCGTGTTCTGCGTGAGGTTCGCCCCGGTGACGCGAACACCCTCGGGAGTGGTGACGGCGTTGGTGACGCTGGGGGGATCGCCGGCGGCGACCCGATAGGCGGAAGGGAGCAGATAGAGATCGTTGGCCGTTTGCAGCACCAGGTGGCGGGGGCCCTCCGGCGCGTTGCCGTTCAAGCCAAGGTCGGCCTGGACCCACCAGGTGGGGTCCGGGGAGTAGGAGCCGAGGTTCACCACCGAGTCGACGTTGTCCAGCACGCGGGCCGTGAGGCCGGGCGCGGGCGCGTTATTGCGTGTGAGGTTGACTCCCGAAGCGATAATGCTTCCCCGCCCCGCCGCACGGCTGAAAAACGCGGGCTTCACGGCGTTATCGCCGAAGAAACTGTAGCTCTGAACCGAGTGGATCGGGCTGACGTTAGAGGCGCGGGGTTGCACCGCGATGTTCAGGTTGCTGATGGCTCCGCCGGCCTGCAACGTGACGGGGAACGAGTTGTTGAGGAACTGGGGCTGGAAGTTCAGTGTGGGAGCCAGGCGTTCCGTGGGTGTAACCGGAAGGACGACGTTGGCGGGCGTGGCTTCGCCGTCAAGGGCCGGCGGCAGCGGGTGCACGTAGAGCACGTAGGGGCCGGGCGGCACACCGGCGAGGCGGAAGCTGCCATCGGGGTTCGTCAGGGTGCTGAGGGCGGGGCCGGTCGGGCTCACGGCGACGACCGAGCCGAGGTTGACGCCGCTGCCGTTCAACGTGACGCGGCCGGACACCGTAGCCGTGCCGGCCAGATAGGTCCGGGTCGGGTAGAGGATGGACAGACCCGCGATATCGTCCGCCCCAAGAGGACGGGCCTTGGTGACGCCGCGCGTGATCTCGGTGGACATGACGCTCGAGGTGAGCGTGTGTTGCAGCCCGAGCGCGTGGCCGATCTCGTGCACCACGGTGAGGAAGAACCGCTCCGACCAACTGGGGCGCGCGCGAAGATCTCGCTGCAGCAGCACCACGGAGCGGAGAATGGGAACGAATGGGGTCTCAGCCGCGACGTTGGCGTCGCCGCGCGTGGTCGGGCCGCCGAGCGCCACCACGCCGGGCGGGATGTCGTCGCTGAACAGGATATCGATGCCAGGGGCGTTCTGCGCCGTGTTCGCGGCGGCCACGCCACCATATTGCAGGCGGAGTTCCGAAGATTCGACGTCGTTCCACACCCGGGCCGCCGCCCGGATCTGGCTCACAATCGCTGTGTAACTGTCGCCGGCGGCGAGCGCGGTGGGCTGCTGTTCGCCGAGGAAGAACTGCACCGTCCGGTTGGGCAGCGCATTGAGGTCGAAACGCTCAAAGAGTGGTTGGAACGGGGCGCCCGATGTGGTGAAGCGAACGAAATGGTAGTATGCCGAGGCGGAAACCGAGAGCAGAATGGCGGCGGCGAGGGCGCGCAGCTTCATCGGCTGGCTCCCACCGTCGAAACCGCCCGACGGACTCGCTCCCGCAGCGCGTCGAGGCTCATCCCCAAGGCCTCGGCCTCGAAGGCACGGCCGGCCGCGTCCGTAGCGCCGGACAGCCCGGCGTTCCGCTCCACCGTCAACCCGCCTTTTCCATCCGATTTGAGATTCAGCGCCCCCTGGCTCAGCCCGATCACATGGGTGCGGCCGGTGGCCGGCGAGCGCCACAGGAAGAGAACATACTCGCGCCCGCCTTCCAGCCGCGGCGCTCCGGAGAAGGTTTGGCGCAGACCGCTTGCCGCGCCACCCGGTACGAACACCTCGTTCAGCGCTTCCGAGCCGCCCTTCCAGCGTTCCGTGACGTCCAGATAGTACCGCGTGTAGATGACCCGGCCGACGGGTAGACCGGCTGACGATCCAACGCGGGCCCGGACGATCGACGTCGACCGAAGGATCATATCGTCGAGAGTGAGACGTTCGAGGGTGGCGGCGGAGGCGGCCAGGGCCACAAACGGCAATAGCGCGACGATTCGCATAAATCCAACTCAGCGTCAGAGCACGTCGCCCGCCAAGTGCACGGGTCGCGTTTTGAGCAGCTTACCGGCTGGGCGCCCCGGCCCGGTGTGTTACACCGACACGGTGCGACCGGCAGGTTGCCCCAGTCGCAACCCAAAGCGATGGCCGAAACGTCTCCTGCTCATGACGTATTGGATTAATTGTAGATCGGAAAGCGTTGTTAAGCAATACGTTAAACGCGGCGGCGCGCTCGAAACGTCCGCGACCCAGCCACCAGGCACACCAGGCCGATCGTGGTGAGAAGGAACGGCCCTGGTTCTGGAACCCCACTCATCTCGTCGATCTGGCCGTCGCCGTACTCGACCACGTAGCCAAACGTGCCGCCGTCGGCAGAGTCAATCCAGCCGGCGGAAAAAACGCCGGCGACGTTGATGGCAAGCGCCAACGTGTCTCCGGTGCCCGACGGCTGTCCGGGCCACCAGTTTGTGTAGGTCAGGGTCTGGCCGGCTTCGGGACCGGCCAGCCACCGGAACGTCCCCTCCTCAGCGGCGTCACTAGCGCCGAGATAAGCGTTGGTAGAGGCGCCGAAACCGTAAAGGTAGGCGAACGAGGTCTCGATGAACCGCTGTTCGGCGGCGGAGGTAACGGTGGCCAGGTAGCCGGCGAGCCCCAGATGAGTACTGGACTCGGCGGCCGCCCTCGACGCGTCGAATCCGATGGTGATGAAAATGCTACCGGTCGAGACGTATTCGTACCAGTTGTCGTTGCCGCCGTCGGCGGCTTTCCATTGAATCGGCGCGGCGGGCAGAATCACGGCGGCGGCAAGCAGGCCGAGAGCTACCCGGAAGGGAGCGATGAGTTGCACTTTGGTTTCCTCCGAGAACAGTTGTGGCCGCTGACCTCGCGGCTCAGTGGGGATTGCGACGTTCGGAGGAGGAGTGACTCAGGATTTCTTTCAGCCGTGCGCGGCGTTTGGCGGCGGCGGGGAGGAGTTCGCCGTAGGTGTCCAGCGCCTGTTGGGCGAGCGCAGCCGCTCGGCCCGGATCGCGCGGCAGAGCGCATTCCGCCTCGTAAAAGAGCCGGTTGCCGCGCCAGGTCTTGGGCATGTTCCCCTTGGTGAGCACATCCACTTCGCGGTAGAGATCCTGCGAATCCGCACAGGACCGGGCCTTGGCCAGCACCTCCGCGGCGTCGGCCAGGATCATCCAGAAGGACGGGCCAATCGCGGCGGCGCGAGGGCGTGCGGCAGCAACGATCTCTCGCGCCAGCCGGGCCGCGCCCTCCAGGTCTCCCGTATCGGCGGTTCGCCCGGCGGTAAGGGTTTGCAGCCGGACCTCTTCGAAATCGTTGACCACGCCGGGCGCCAGGCGCGCGGCTTCGCGGATGTCGGCCAGCGCGGCCGCGGGGTCACCCGCCGCGGTATGGGCCATCGATCGCATGCGCAACAAAGCCACACGGTAGTACCTGCCGTCCGGGTGAGCGGCGGCTTGAGCGAGTCCGGTCTGGGCGGAGCGGATCGCCTCTTGCCCGCGGCCGGCGCGAGAGAGAAACAGCGTGTACTGGAGTTGCACGGCGGCGCGCATCACCGTCGGTGGGATCCCGTAGCCGCCGTCCGGGAGGTCGGCCGCGGCGCGTATGGCCTCCTCTGTCCACCGGAGGGCGTCGTTCAGCTTCGCCTCGCAGGATTCCGCGGCGTGGCCTCGGGTGAGTAGAAACGAGGTGCGGGCAGCGGGACTCAGTGTGTGCAGTGCGCGTGCATCGGCCGGTTCAAAGAGCGTGAGCGCTTCCGCGCAGCGGCCCGAGCGCATGAGGATCCCGGCCAAGGTCGCCCGGGCCTGCAACAGCGCTGCGGGGTCGCCCGAACGGCGCGCGGTGGCGAGGGCGTCGCGGCCCATCGGCTCGGCCAGATCCTCGCGGCCGTGCTCCTGGGTGAGGTAGGCGAAGTCGGCCTGCAGGGTCGCGGCGATGTCGTCGGGCAGCCCGTTGCCCTGGCGGATGCGGGCGCTCGCGCGGGCGGCCATTTCAGCCACCGTCATCCCCTTCCGCCCGCTGCCGGGAACGGCGGAACTGGTCACCATTCCGCGCAAAAAAGCGGCGATCTCTTTCGCGCGCGCGGCTTCGCGGTTACGCTCCAACTGCTGAACGGCGGCATACACGCCCAGTGCGAGCAACGCCGCGGCGGCGCAGCTTCCGAATGCCAGCGCGAGGCGGTGGCGCGCGACGAAGCGGCTGGCGCGGTAGAGCGCCGTGGGACGCCGCGCGGCTACCGGGCGATGTGCCAGAAACGCTTCCAGATCCGATGCGAAGGCGGCCGCGGAGGCGTATCGCCCGGCAGGGTCGAACTGCAAGGCCTTGCCGGCGATCGCGTCGAGGTCGGCGGCGCCGGTTTGAATAGACACGGTCGCAACGCCGGTGGCGCGCTCACCCAATACGGCGATCGATTGTGCGGCGCCAAAGGGCGATCGCCCGGTCACCACTTCGTGCAGCAGCAGGCCCACGCTGTAGATGTCACAGGCCGTGGTGACGGCGGCGGCGCGGAGTTGCTCGGGGCTGGCGTAGCGGGGCGTGAGCTGCTCCGTGGACGTGGCATCATCGTCGCTCAGCAGTTTCGCGGTCCCGAAGTCGAGCAGGTGCACGCCCCCGCCCGCGTCAACCAGGATGTTGGACGGCTTCAGGTCGAGGTGAACGATAAGGCTGCGATGGGCGGCCTGGAGGGCGTCCAGAACAGCGATGATCAAGCCGACGCGGACTTCCACCGGCGGGTTCGTGCGGCGGCAATACTCGTCGATCGCTTCCCCGTCGATCCATTCCATCGCGGTGTAGGGCCGGCCGGTTTCGTCCCAACCCGCCTCCACGAAGCGCGAAATACTCGGGTGGTTCAGCGAAACCAGGATCCGCTGTTCCCGTTCGAAGCGCGCGAGGTCGGCGGGTGCGATCAGGTGATCCTGCATGACCTTGACGGCCACCGGATGTTCCACTCCCGCCGTCTCGCGCAGGGC
>DALYJJ010000050.1:0-2309 GCA_031969915.1 Bryobacteraceae bacterium
CAGGCGCGTGAGCAGCTCGGTGCTCTTCGGATCGACCGCGCCCGCGTCGTCGATCAGCCGCGAGAACGTGTAGGCCGCAGTGAACGTCAGCCCGCGCGAAAACCGCTTCTCGATTCGGCCCTGGAACGAGTGGTACGTCGAGTGCCCCACGTTGTTGCGATACAGCGCCACCGACGTGAAGCGCGGAAACGGCCGCAGCAGTTGCCCCCGCGCCACCGCCGGCGCGCCCAGCGAACTGCCCGCCGGTATCTGCCCCGCGAACGGGTTCGCCACCTGCTGCGTCAGTTGCGCGCCCAGCGCCAGTTGCTCCACCGTGAGCTGGTTCAGGTTCACGTCCGGTACCCCCAGGCGCGTCAGCTTCGATCCCAGATAGCCCGCCTCGAAGCTCCAGTCTTCACCCGCCGTCTTCTGGACCACCAGGTTCCATTGCTGCGCGTACCCGCTGCCGTTGTCCCGCTGCACCCCGAACACGCCCTGCCCCAGCCCGGAGTCCGCGCCCGGCCCGTCCACCCGCGCCGCCGGACCCTCTGAGAGCACAAACGCCGGCCGGATGTTGTCCAGCGAGAACTGGCTCGCCGTCCGGATAAACGGAAACAGCGGCGTCGTGAACGGCGTCGTGATGCCCGCCTGCTCGATCCACGTCATCCCGTAACCGGCGCGCGCCACCAGCGTCCCCCGCAGCTTCATCGCCACCCCCAGCCTCGGCGCGAAGTTGGCCTTCTCCAGGTTCCGCGCCGTCCGGGGCGCGCCGTCCCGGCCCAGGAAATCCAGCCTCTGCGTGTTCAGGTTGAAGACCGCACCGCGGTCTCCTACCACGGTCGATGGGAAGTTCAGCGTGTAGCGGACGCCAAGGTTCACCGTCAGCCAGTGCGTCGCGCGCCAGTCGTCCTGCGCAAAGAACTCGCCGATCGCCGCCCGCGGACCGAGCGTCTCCGGCTGCGCGTCGATGCTGAAACGATTTACCTGCCCCAGTAGGAAGGAAGCGAAGCTGCTCCCCGTCCCCGGCGCCACCCCGCCCCCCGGCGTCAGCCCGGCCGTGAAGATGTTGGTGAATTGATAGTTCCCGTTCGGGTTCGGCGGCTGCCACACGTCCAGCGTCTGCCGCCGCACATCCGCCCCCGCCTTCACGCTGTGCCGCCCGCGCCCCGCCGAGAAGCTCTCAATGATCTGCGTCACCGACGTTTTCAGCCGCGCGTTTGCGCTCGCCGGCGGACCCAGTTGCTGCAGGCCCACGATGTCGTAGACCGGCGAGCCGGCCAGGCTCTCGCGCGCCAGCGATCGTTGCGTGTAGCCCACCCGGATCTGGTTCACCGCCGCCGGCGAAACCGTCCACGTGTGCTCCGCCGCCACGCCGTCCGCTCGCGTCAACGAGTCGCCCGTCAGCCCCGCCGTCAGATTCCCGCTTCCGTCCGGCAGCGGCGTCACCGGCCTTCCCCGGTCCCGCAGATACGAATACCGTCCGAACACCCGGTGACGCTCCCCGAACGAATGGTCCAGCCGCCCGTCCCACTGGTCCGCCCCCGTTTCGTCGTTCCCCACCCGCCGGAAGTTGTTCGCCGTGCCGCCGACGTTCGGCGCCGGATACCGCTCCACCGCCGCCGCCGCTGCGCGGTCCAACCGCGACGCCGGAATCGTCCGGTTCGGAAACGCCTCCCTCCGCCCCGCCGCCGGGTCGAAAATCTCGGTCCGGAACTCGCCCCGCCGCTCCGCCTCCACCGGTACCGTGCTCACTCGCACCACCCCCGTGCTGAGCCGCGTCCCCTGCCAATCGGTAAAGAAAAACGTCCGGTTCTTCCGTACCGGACCGCCCAACACAAACCCGTATTGGTTCCGCCGGAAACGCGGCTTCGCCCCGCCCGCCGCAAACAGGTTCCGCGCGTTGATCGCTTCGTTGCGGAAGAACTCGAACAGCGTCCCGCGCACCTCGTTCCCCCCGCTCTTCTGGTGCACCATGATCACGCCGCCGTTCGACCGCCCGTATTCCGCCGAGTAGCTGTTCGTCTCCACCCGGAACTCCGCGATCGCGTCGATCACCGGGTAGAACGCCACCTGCCCCGGCTCCGGCTGCAGGACGCTGATGCCGTCGTACAGATACTCGCTCACCCGCGGCCGGCTTCCGTTGATGCGCGGCAGTACGCTCCCCGGCGGCAGGTTCACCCCCGGCGAGAGCGCGATCAGCGGCACGAAGTTCCGTCCATCGAGCGGCAGGTTCACTACCTTCTTCTCGTCCACCAGAAAACTCACCGTCCCCCGCCCCGTCTGCAGCAGCCCCGCCGTCGCGAGCAGCGGCTGCGCGAGCGCGGGATGGC
>DALYJJ010000050.1:2319-23945 GCA_031969915.1 Bryobacteraceae bacterium
CCCCGCCGCCGCCGTCACCTCAATCTCCTGGCTCGCGTCTCCCACCGCCAGCTCCAGGTTGACCTCGACTCGATCCCCCACCCGCAGTACCACACCCTCGCGCCGCAGGGGCGCGAACCCCGCCGCCGCCGCCGACAACCGGTACGTCCCCGGCGTGAGTCCGAAGAAGCGATACCATCCTTCGCCGTCCGTCTCGACCGCCGTCACCGACCCCGTCGAGACGTTCGCCGCGGCGACCCTGGCCGAGGCGATCAACCCCCCGGAGGTGTCCCGGACCGAGCCGGACAGTTCCGCTTTGGTCGACTGCGCCGCGGCCGGCCAGACGGTCATGAGCACCAAAACGGTGTGTCGTGTAAACAAGACAATGTCAGTTTAACGCGACACGCCCCCCGCGCGCCCGGCTTTTGGGGTATCGTGTGCTTCAGTGGGAGCGCGCATCGTCTTCGGCCTCCTGGTCCTCGCCGCGGCCGCCGCCGCGCAGCCGCGCGCCGAGGGACTGCCGCGCATCGCGGCCGGCACGTTCCTGGTGGCCGCGCGCGGCCTGCCGGACCCGAACTTCTCGGAGACCGTCGTGCTCCTCACGCAGCGCGACAAAAGCGGCGTCATGGGACTGATCGTGAACCGCCCGGCGCGCGTCCGTTTGGCCCGCGCCTTTCCCGATTTCGCGCACGTGAAGGGCGCCGACGAGCCGCTCTACACGGGCGGCCCGGTGGGCCCCAGCGGGATCGTCGCGCTACTACGCTCGGCCGCGCCGCCGGGCGGCGCGCTACGCGTGTTCGCCGATATTCACCTGGTGAACACGGCGGAGATTCTCGAGCGGCTGATCGCACCGGGCGTCGACCCGGCGAAACTCCGCATCTTCGCGGGCTACTCGGGCTGGGGCCCGGGGCAACTGGAACGCGAGATTTCCCTCGGCTCCTGGCAGGTCTTCCCGGCCCGCGCCGGGGAGGTCTTCGACGGCGATCCGCTCACGCTCTGGGACCGGCTCATCGAGAAATCCGAGCGCCAGATCGCCTCTACCTTCGAAGCCAGGCCGTCAGGCGCGCGCGCTGATCCGGCGTCGCCTGCGGATCCAGTTCGAGACGCCACGGATTGCCCGGTTCCCGCGCGAACGTCGTCTCCAGACGCAGCAGGCGCTCGCGCCGGGCCACCAGGATGGACGCTTTCTCGTTGGGGCGGAAGTACTGCATGCGCGTCTCCCATTGATCCGGCGGCATGCGGTAGTCTCCGATGGCGATGATCTCGTCGCCCGCGTTGAAGCCCGCTTCGTAGCCCGGCGTGCCGCGGCGCACTTCGGCCACCACGAGGCGTCCGCCTTCGAGGCGGGTCACCAATCCGGTCCAGGCCTTTTCGGCGCGCGCCGGATCTTCCGGCTTGAAGCGCAGCCCGTACCAGTCGAGCGCTTCTTTGTAGTCGATCTCCCCGGTGGTCTCCAGGACCTTTTCGAACCACGCGCTCAGATCCGTGCCGGCGATCGTGGAAGCGGCCTGGCGGAACTCTTCGGGCGTGAAGCCACGCGCGCCGGAGTACTTCTCATACACCAGGCGCATCAGGTCGTCGAGCGAGCGCATGCCGCCGGTGGCGGTGCGGATGCGGGCGTCGAGCACGAAGCCCGCCACGGCGCCCTTGGTGTAGTAGCTGATGCCCGTGTTCGGCGAGTTCTCGTTCCGGCGGTAGGCCTTGATCCAGGTGTCGAAGCTCGAGTCCTCGACGGGCTGCACCAGCCGGCCGGGCGTGGTCTGGAGCGCGGAGATCTCGCGCGAGAGCGCGTCCAGGTACTCGTTGCGGGCGCTGAGGCCGGCGCGGTGGAGGGCCAGCGAATCGTAGTAGCTGGTGAGGCCTTCGGCGATCCAGAGGCTGCGCGAGTAGTTTTCCTTCTCGTAGTCGAACGGGCCCAGTTCGACGGGCCGCAGGCGCTTCACGTTCCAGGTGTGGAAGTACTCGTGGCTGGCTAGTTCGAGCCAGCGCAGGTAGCGCTCGCGCGTGCGCGTGGCCCAGCGGCTGGCCATCATGAGGGTGGAGTCCTGGTGCTCCAGGCCTCCGCCGCCTTCCTGAATCACGTTCAGGAACAGGTACTTCTCGTAAGGCAAAACGCCCCACATCCGGTAGTACTCTTCGACGATCTTCTTCACGTCGGCGGCCGAGCGCGGCCCGTCCCAGACGCCGCCCTCGCCTTCGTTCACCAGGTAGTGTTTCTTGCCGGCCACCTCGAACTCGTGAATGGCGGGATTGCCGGCCAGGATGGGCGAATCGACCAGGCGGTCGTAGTCTCCGGCGAGGAAGGCGGTGGGTCCGGTGGAGGGCATGCCGGAGACGGCGGTCTTCCAGGCGGGGGGCAGTTCGAGCCGCACTTCGTGCGGGCGGGGCAGGGACTCATCGGCGAGGGTGATAAAGACGGCGGCGCCGTTGAGCACGGCGAAGTCGCGGTCGACGAAGCAGTCCTGGACGGACATCACGCGGCAGTAGACGCGGTAGCGGAGCGTGACCGCGCCGGGCCCACTCTCGACGCGCCAGCGGTTCTTGGCCGTCTTCGCGACGCGCGCGGGCCGGCCCTGGCTCTCAGCGGCGAGGGCGTCGACGCTGCGCGCATACTCGCGCACCAGATAGGAGCCCGGGGTCCAGACGGGCATCATGACGGTCCGCGCGGCGCCCGGGGCCGGGGGCAGGCGGGCTTCCACCTCTACGTAGTGGGACTGCGCGTCCGGAAAGCGCAGGGTATAGCGGATCGCCTCGCGGGGCTGCGCCGCGATCGAGCCGGGAAGGAGCAGGGCAAAAGCGCCCAACCAACGCAACATCCGCTCATTGTAGCCTCCCGGCTCAAGGTTCTTCCTTCTCACACGATGAGTACACTGTGCCCCCCGAGCAAGGGGTGGCCGCGAATTCCACGCGCCGGGCGGGCGCGCTCGAGGGAGAAAATCATGTCCGCAACCTTAGTTGAGAAACCCGAAACCCTGATCGCATCGAAGAGCGAAGCTCTGGCCGGCAAGTACCTGACCTTTGGCTTGGCCAAAGAAGAGTTCGCGATCCGCGTGCTGAAGGTTCGGGAAATCATGGGTGTCGAAGAGATCACCGCGGTGCCCCAGACCCCGGCGCACGTGAAGGGCGTGATCAACCTGCGGGGCAAGGTGATTCCGGTGGTCGACCTGCGGCTGAAGTTCAACCTGCCGGAGCTCGAGTATACGCAGCGAACGTGCATCATCGTGGTGCAGGTGCAGGTGCACAGCGCGACGACGATGATGGGCATCGTGGTGGACGGCGTCTCGGAGGTGCTGAACCTGCAGGCGGCGGACATCGAGAACACGCCCGAGTTCGGCGGCGGCGTGGAGATCCCGTACGTGATGGGCATGGCGAAGATCAAGGGCAAGGTGAAAATCCTGCTCGACATCGACCGTGTGCTTTCGGCGCAGGAACTGAACGGGCTGGAATCCCTGTTGGGTCACTAGAAGAGGCTTGTGATGCATCGCGAATCGTCGATGGGAACGAGGCTGTATCTCTGTTACGCGGGCACGGCGTTGCTGACTCTCGTGGTCTGCGCGTTTTCGGTGGGGGCCGCGGGAATGCGCTGGTCGATCGTGGCGCCGGGGATCCTGGCGCTGGCGGGAGCGGCGTGGGGCGGCTGGTTCGTCCATCAGGCGCTCGGGGAACTCCGGTCGCTGGCGGCCGACCTGTCGCATGGCGCGCAGCAGGTGGCCTCGGTATCGGGCCAGGTGGCGTCGGCCAGCGGCATGCTGGCGCAGGGCGCCAGCCAGCAGGCGGCTTCGCTCGAGGAGACCTCGGCGTCGACCGAGGAGATGAACTCGATGACGCGGAAGAACGCCGAGAACTCCGGCTCCGCCGCATCGCTGATGCGCGAAGTGGACGGCTTTGTGAGCCAGGCCAACCTGACGCTGGCGGAGATGGTGGAGTCGATGGGCGAGATCAACGCCTCGAGCGACAAGATCTCGCGGATCATCAAGGTGATCGACGAAATCGCGTTCCAGACCAATATTCTCGCGCTCAACGCGGCGGTGGAAGCGGCGCGCGCCGGAGAGGCGGGCATGGGGTTCGCGGTGGTGGCGGACGAAGTCCGCAACCTCGCCCAGCGCTGCGCCCAGGCCGCGCGCGACACGGCGGGGCTGATTGAAGAGTCGATCGCGAAGTCTTCGGAGGGGCGCACCAAGCTGGAGCGCGTGGCGGCGTCGATCACGGCCATAACCTCGAGCGCCTCGAAGGTCAAGACGCTGGTGGATGAAGTGAGCGTGTCCAGCCAGGAGCAAGCGCGGGGCATCGAGCAGATGGCGAAGTCGATCACGCAAATGGAACAGGTGACGCAGCGCACGGCGGCGAGCGCAGAGGAGTCGGCGGCGGCGAGCCGCGAGATGGCTTCGCAAGCCAAAGCGCTTGGCGACGCGGTGGAGAAACTGGAGGCCGTCACGGGAGTCTTCGCGGGGGCGCAGGCGAGGCCGGCGGCGAAGGCACAGCCCGAGGCCCGGCCCGCGGCGTCCAAGGCCGCGCCGGCGGCGCGTCGTCCGGCGGCGTCCACGAAGCCGGCGTGGGTCAACGCGCCGAAGAGCGGTGCGGCGCACCGGCAGCACGCCGGGCCGGTCCGGAGCGCGGCGCCGGAGCCCGCGGCGGTCTTACCAGCCGGGAAGACGGCGGCAACGGAGGCGGCGATGCAGAAAGACCCGTTCCCGATGGAAGACAACTTTATCGAGTTCTGAGCGCGGTGCGCACAGGGGGATTGGCATGAGGGACAACGAACAGCAAGGAACGCTGGAGCAGGCCGGCGGAGCGCCGCTCGAGGGCGGGTTGGAGCGGCTGGCTGACGCCGTGGCGGCGCCGCCGCCGATGTCGGGGCTCGCCCAGGATCCGGAGTTGATTCGGGATTTCATCGTCGAGTCGCAGGAGCATCTATCCTCGCTCGAAGCGCACCTGCTGGCGTTGGAGCAGGATGCGGGCGCGGCCGAGAGCGTGCATTCGGTCTTCCGGAGTTTTCACACCATCAAGGGTCTGGCCGGGTTTCTCGAACTGGACGACATTCGCGAGGTGGCGCACGAAGTGGAGACCGCGCTCGACCTGGTGCGGCAGGGGGCGCTCGCCATCACGCCCCTCTTCATCGACGTGGTGCTGGCCGGCGCGGACTTTCTGAAACAGTGGCTGGAGATCCTGGACGCGCAGAGCGCGGACCGTCCCGCCGGGGCGCCGCCGGCCAAGGCCGCCCTGCTCGAGAGGGTCCGCCGCCTGGCCCAGGACCCGGGCCCGGTTCCCTTGCCGGCGGACGGTCCGGCCGTTCCCCCCGCGGCAGCCGAGGGGGCTGCTCCGGAGAGCCCGGCAACGGGCGAAGAGGGCGAGAGCAAGCGCAGTCTGTCGGCCGAGCAGCGCTCGGTCAAGGTGGACACGATCAAGCTGGACACGCTGGTGGACCTGGTGGGCGAAATGGTGATCGCGCAATCCCTGCTGCGCCACGATCCGGATCTCACCACGCTGCGCACGCCGCGGCTGCTGCGGAACCTGTCGCAGTTGGCGCGGGCGACCAACGAGCTGCAGAAGACGGCGATGTCGATCCGGATGGTGCCGATCGGAGGCCTGTTCCAGAAGATGGCGCGGCTCACGCGCGACCTGGCGCGGAAGTTCTCCAAGCAGGTGGAACTGGAGCTGAGCGGCGAAGAAACGGAACTCGACCGCAACCTGGTGGAGGAGCTTGCCGACCCGTTGATGCACATGATCCGGAACTCCGTGGATCACGGCATCGAGGCGTCGGCCGACCGTGTGAAGCGCGGCAAACCGCCGGCGGGACGGCTGCGGCTGAAGGCGTATCACCAGGCGGGCAACATCGCGATCGAGGTTTCCGACGACGGCAAGGGACTCGACTGCCAGAAGATCCTGGCCAAGGCCATGGAGAAGGGGTTGGCCGACGGCCCGCTGCCCGACGAGGAGATCCATCAACTGATCTTCCACCCTGGTTTTTCGACCGCCGACAAGGTGACGGACGTGTCGGGACGGGGCGTGGGGATGGATGTGGTGCGGCGGCAGATCGAGAAACTGCGCGGGCGCATCGACATCCGCTCGACGCCGGGCGCGGGCACGCAGTTCACATTCAAGCTGCCGCTCACGCTGGCCATTCTCGACGGGCTGGTGGTGGGGGTGGGCGCGGAGCGCTACATCGTGCCGCTGTTTGCGGTGAAGGAAGTGGTGCGGCCGAGCGAAGAAATGGTGAGCACGGTGGAAGGCAGGGCCGAGATGGCGCTGGTGCGGGAACGGCTGATGCCGGTGCGGCGGCTGTACCGGCAGTTCCGGGTGACGCCCAAGACCGAAGACCCCTGTGAATCGGTGATGGTGATCTCCGAGTCGGCGGGCAAGCCGTTCGGCCTGCTGGTGGACGATCTGATCGGCAAGCAGGAGGTGGTGATCAAGAACCTCGGCGAGGCGCTCAAGAACATCCCGGGCGTGGCGGGGGGAGCGATCCTGGGAGACGGGCGCGTGGGCCTGGTGCTGGATCTGGACGGGGTGTTCGCGCAGGAGGCGGCCTGACGTGGCGATGGCGTCGAACGGGGCCCTGGTCCTGACCCAGGAGGAATTCGCGATGGTCTGCCGGTGGGCGTACGACACCTGCGGACTGGACTTGAAGCCGGGCAAGGAAGAACTGGTGGCTTCGCGGCTGGGCAAGCAGATCCGGCGGCTGGGGTTCGCCAGCTTCCGCGACTACTATCGGGTGCTCAAAGAACAATCCGACGGACCGGTGATGTCGGCGGCGATCGACGCGATCACCACGCACCACACCAGTTTCCTGCGGGAGCCGGCGCACTTCGAGTTTTTGAACAAGCAGGTGTTCCCGTCGCTCGCGGCGGCCGGGCGCGTGCGGGTGTGGTGCGCGGCGTCCTCGACGGGCGAGGAGCCGTACAGCCTGATCCTGTCGGCGGAGGATGCCTTGGGCTCGACGCTGGCGCAGCGGATCGAACTGATGGCGAGCGACGTTTCCGAGCCGGCGCTCGAAGCGGCGAGGCGCGGCGTGTATGGGGCGGACCGGGTGAGCGCGCTGCCGGCGGCGTGGCTGCCGCGCTATTTCCTGAAAGGGCAAGGCGCTTTCGCGGGCCGCTACCGGGTGAAGCCGGCCTACGCGCAACGGGTTGATTTCCGGCGGGTGAACCTGATCGAGCCACTGCCGTCGATCGGGCCGTTTTCGGTGATCCTGTGCCGGAATGTGATGATCTACTTCGACCGCCCGACGCAGGAGCGGCTGATCGAACGGATGCGGGAGGTGCTCGAACCCGGCGGATACCTGCTGGTGGGGCATGCCGAGAGCCTGACCGGAGTGAAGCACCAGTTGGAGTACATTCACCCCTCGGTGTACCGGAAAGCGGGCTCAAAATGCCGCTAGCGGTGGTGGGCATGGCGGATTGCGGCTGGAGCGCGGACCCGTCGGCGGTGCTGATTACCTACGCGCTGGGCTCCTGCATCGGAGTGACGGTGTACGACCCGGTGGCGAGAGTGGGCGGCATGTTGCATTACATGCTGCCGGAGTCGTCGATCGACACGGCCAAGGCGGCCAAGAACCCGTTCATGTTCGCCGATACGGGTTTGCCGCTGCTGTTCCGGAGGACGCTCGAGATGGGCGCGCAGAAGCACCGGCTGGTGGTCCGGATCGCCGGCGGATCCCAGGTGCTCGACCCGAACGGAGTGTTCAGCATCGGCAAGCGGAACTACGCGGCGCTGCGCAAGATTCTGTGGAAGGCGGGCGTGCTGGTGCAATCGGAAGACGTGGGCGGTTCGGGATCGCGCACGTTGCGGATGGAACTGGTGAGCGGGCGGTGCTCGATTCGCACGGGCACCGGCGAAGAGAAGGAATTGGGGTCCGCCTGCGGGGCGCGCCCGAAAGGAGGGGAACCGTGTCTATCGCGATGCTGATCGTGGACGATTCGCCGGCGATGCGCAACATCATCCGGCGCACGGTGACGCTGAGCGGGATCGACGCCCAGCCGCTGCTCGAGGCGGCGAACGGGGCCGAGGCCCTGACGTTGCTGCGGGAGCGCGCGGTGGACGTGGTGCTCACCGATATCAACATGCCGGTGATGAACGGCGAACAGTTGCTGGCGACGATGGACGAAGACTCAGCGCTGCGGCGGATTCCGGTGGTGGTGGTGTCGACGGACTCCTCCGACGCGCGGCGCGAGCGAATGATCGAGCTCGGCGCCCGCGGCTACATCCGCAAGCCGTTTCAACCGGAGAGGCTGCGGGACGAGTTGGAGCGGGTGTTGCCGGCTCAGTAAGGGAGCGGCGCCGAGGAGGGTGAACCGATGAACGATCAGAGAGTGCCGGAAGTGCTGGACGCCTCGGTAGCGGAGGTTCTGGAGACGATGTGCTTCGCCTTTCCGGAGGGCCCGCTGCCGGATGGCGAAGCGCCGCCGGAGGGCGAATCGGTGGGCGCGGCGATCGAGTTCACGGGGGGCGCGAAGGGGCGCTTCACGCTGACCGTGGGGAGGGAAGCGGCGCGCGGATTGGCGTGCTCGTTTCTGGGCGCGGAGCCGGAGGAGATCGACGAGGGGCGGTCGAGCGAAGTGCTGCGGGAGGTGGCGAACATGATCTGCGGGTCCGCGCTGAGTTCGCTCGAAAGCGGGCAGCATTTCGACCTCTCCGAGCCGAGGGCCGAAGGGCGAGGCTTTACCGGTAAGGGGAGGCGGTTCGCCATTGAGAACGGATTTCTGGAGGCCTGTTTCGAGATCGAAACCGTTTCGGGGTGAGGGGCTCTATGACGGAGCGCAAGATCAAAGTTCTGATCGTGGACGATTCGGCGATCGTGCGGAAGCTGTTGAGCGAGGCGTTGGCCAAGGAAAGCGACATCGAGGTGGTGGGCACGGCGCCCGATCCCTATGTCGCGCGGGACAAGATCCTGGCGCTCTCGCCCGACGTGATGACGCTCGACATCGAAATGCCGCGCATGGACGGCCTGACGTTTCTGAAGAAGGTGATGGAGTACCGGCCGACTCCGTCGATCGTGATCAGTTCGCTGGGGCAGTCCGGCTGCCAGCACGCGCTCGAGGCGCTGCGGATCGGAGCGGTGGAGGTTCTGTGCAAACCGGGTGGGCCGTACTCGGTGGGCGATTTTCGGAACGATCTGCCGGCCAAGATCCGGGCCGCGGCGGCGGCGCGGCTGCAGGCCCTGCCGGCGGCGGCGGCCTTGGCAGAGAACGTGACGCGGCCACCGGCGGCGCGGCCGGCGGCAGCGCCGGTGCCAGCGCCAGCACCAGCGCCTGCATCAGCGCCGGCTGGACGGCCGGCCGGGCCGGGCCGGAAGCTGATCGCAATCGGCGCGTCCACGGGGGGCACGGAGGCCATCTACCGAGTGCTCAGCGCGCTGCCGGAAGACATGCCACCGATCGTCATCGTGCAGCACATTCCGGCGAACTTCTCCCGTGCCTTCGCGCAGCGCCTCAACCAGCAGTGCCGCCTGCGGGTGCGGGAAGCCTCCGATGGGGATTTTGTGGGCCGCGGCGAGGCGCTGATCGCACCGGGGAACTTCCACATGTCGCTGGTCCGGCGCGTGGACGGGTTTCGCGTATCGGTGTATGACGGGGAGCGCGTATGCTACCAGCGCCCGGCCGTGGACGTGCTGTTTCAATCCGTGGCGCGTGAACTAGGCCGGGACGCCGCGGGGGTGCTGCTCACGGGAATGGGCAGCGACGGCGCGCAGGGGATGCTGGCCATGCACAAGGCCGGGGCCTTCACGATCGCGCAAGACGAGGCATCCTGTGTGGTGTTTGGAATGCCCAAGGAAGCGATCCGGCTCGGAGCGGCGGATTCCGTGCTCGCTCTGGACCGCATCGCCTCCCATCTTGTGCAGCTTGCGAGGGGACCGGCGGCGGGGACTGCTACTTCGCCTCCACCAGGAGGGTCTTACCCTCTTCGATCTTCACCTTCTGCTTGAACTCGGCTCCGCCGGCGGTGGGCACAACGGTGAGTTCGTACTCGCCGCCCTTGAGCTTGATGCCCTGGGCGAAGTTGTCGACCTCGTCGACCCAGCCGTAGTAGCGACCGTTGAGGAACACGCCCGCGAAGCGGTCCGTGTGCCGGACGCGGAGCACGCCGAAGGGCGGCTGGGCGGGGGTCAGCTTTTTGAGGTCCTGCCGAACAACGGTAGTCTTGCCGGCCTCGACCGTGATCTTCACGACGGCGTCTTCGTAGCGGGGATCGACCAGTTTCAACTCGTGTGCGCCGGCGGGCAGGCTGTAGGTGCGGCCGGAACCGAAGTTAGCGGCCGGGCCCATGTACTTGCCGTCGAGGATGACGGCCGCGTCGCCCGGTTTCACCTTGAGCTTGATCGAACCGGTGCTTTGAGCGCTCAGACAGAGGCACCCGAGCAGGAACAGGGAGAAAACGTTTCGCATAGACAATATGATGCCATGCCGGGGGCAAAGGATGACGCGCCCTTTGCCCCCGCACGGCCGGACGGCTCAGCCGGCCTTCCTGCCTTGCTTGGCGACCGCGTCCATGGCCGCCTTCACCTTCTCCGGGTCCCCGAGATAGTAGGACTTAATGGGCTTGAGGCCGGCGTCCAACTCGTACACGAGGGGCATGCCGGTGGGGATGTTCAACTCCACGATGTCGGCGTCGCTGATGTTGTCCAGGTACTTCACCAGTGCGCGGAGGCTGTTCCCATGGGCCGCGATGAGCAGGCGCTCGCCGGCCTGCACAGCCGGTGCGATGGTTTCATGCCAGAGGGGTAGGAAGCGCGCCACGGTGTCCTTGAGGCACTCGGTCAACGGCGCTTCGCCGGGCTTCAATCCGCGATAGCGCGGGTCGCGACCCGGGAAGCGCTCATCCCCCGGCTCGAGCGCGGGCGGCGGGATGTCGTAGCTTCGGCGCCAGATCTTCACCTGGTCCTCGCCGAACTGAGCCGCGGTTTCGGCCTTGTTCAGGCCTTGCAGCGCGCCGTAGTGGCGTTCGTTCAAGCGCCAATCCTTGTGCACGGGGATCCACAACTGGTCGAGCTCTTCGAGCACGATGTTGAGGGTCCGGATGGCGCGTTTGAGCAGGCTGGTGTAGGCGGCGTCGAAGACGAAGCCCTGCGAGCGCAGATAGGCGCCGCCTTCGCGCGCCTCCTCGATACCTTTCGCCGACAGGTCGACATCGGTCCAACCGGTGAAGCGGTTCTCTTTGTTCCACGTGCTTTCGCCGTGGCGCACCAGAACGAGTTTGTACATGCGGGAAGTCTCCTAGTGGCTGAAGGCCTTGCGCCCGGCGTAGACGGCGCCCGCGCCGAGTTCTTCCTCGATGCGCAGCAACTGGTTGTACTTGGCGATGCGGTCGGTACGGCTGGCCGAGCCGGTCTTAATCTGCCCGCAGCCGGTGGCGACGGCGAGGTCGGCGATGAAGGAGTCCTCGGTCTCGCCGGAGCGGTGGGAGGCGATGGCGGTGTAGCCCGCTTTGGCGGCCATGGACATGGCTTCGAGCGTTTCGGTGAGCGAGCCGATCTGGTTCACCTTGACGAGGATCGAGTTCGCGATCCCTTTCTCGATGCCTTGCGAGAGGCGCGCGGTGTTGGTGACGAACAGGTCGTCGCCGACCAACTGGATCTTGCTTCCGAGCACGTCGGTCATCAGCTTCCAGCCGTCCCAGTCGTCCTCGGCCATGCCGTCCTCGATCGAGATGATGGGATACCTGGACACCCAGTTGGCCCAGAACTCGACCATCTGCTCGCTGGTGCGTTCGCTCTTATCGGACTTCTTGAAAACGTAGCGGGCCTTGGCCTTGTCGTAGAACTCGCTGGAGGCCGGATCGAGAGTGATCGAGATCTGTTCGCCGGGCTTGTAGCCGGCCTTCTGAATGGCTTCGATGACCAGGTCGAGGGCCTCTTCGTTCGACTTGAGATTCGGCGCGAAACCGCCTTCATCGCCCACCGCGGTGGAATAGCCGCTCTTCTTGAGCACGCCCTTCAAGGTGTGAAAGACTTCGGCGCCCATGCGCAGCGCTTCGGAGAAGCGGGCCGCGCCGTGCGGGGCGATCATGAACTCCTGCGCGTCCACCGAATTGTCGGCGTGGGCTCCGCCGTTGAGGATGTTCATCATGGGCACGGGCAGGATGCGGGCTCCGACGCCGCCCAGGTAGCGGTAGAGGGGAGCGCCCTGGGAGGCCGCGGCCGCGCGCGCGGTGGCCATGGAAACGGCGAGGATCGCGTTGGCGCCGAGGCGTCCCTTGTTCGGGGTGCCGTCGAGTTCGATCATCTTGCGATCCACCGCATCCTGGCCGGTGGCGTCCATCCCGACGATGGCGGGCGCGATCTCGCTCTCGATATGTCCGGCGGCCTTGAGAGTTCCCTTGCCGAGGTAGCGGCCTTTGTCCGCGTCGCGCAACTCCACGGCTTCATGTTCGCCCGTGGAAGCGCCCGAGGGCACGGCCGCCCGGCCCATGCTGCCGTCGGCCAGAAAAACGTCGGCTTCCACCGTGGGGTTGCCGCGCGAATCGAGTATCTCGCGTCCAAGTACAGTGACGATTTCGGTCATTGGAGTCCTTTATGAGCTGGGGTGGGAATCACCCCTCATTGTGCCATAGCGAGGTGCCATAGCGAGGTGCCATAGCGAGGGAGGCCGCCGAGGCGGGCGGGGCGGTTGCTGTTGCGAATGCTTCAGTCCTGCAGGGCCGCCTCCGGTTCGTAGGCGAGCTGGCCGGAAATCACGACGATGCCGCCTTCCGTGACGTGGTGGCCGCGGGCGCGGTCCTGGTCCAGGTCGTAGCCGATGACGGAGTTCTCGGGCAGATCGACGTTGGCGTCGATGATCGCCCGGCGGACGCGGCTGTAGCGGCCGACCCTGGCGTTGGCCAGCAGGATGGAGGATTCCACCTCGCAGTAGCTGTTGACCCTGACGCCGGGAGCGAGAATGGAGCGCACGACGCGGCCACCGGAGATGATGGAGCCGCCGGCGACAATGGAGTCCATGGCCACGCCCATGCGGCGGCCTTCCTGGGCGAAGACGAACTTGGCGGGGGGCTGCTGGACGAGGCGGGTCCGGACGGGCCACCGCTGGTCATAGAGGTTGAATTCGGGGGTCACGGCCACCAGGTCCATGTTCGCTTCGTAGTAGGCGTCCAGGGTCCCGACGTCGCGCCAGTAGTGGGCGGTCTTGTCGTTGAGGTCGTGGAAATCGTAGGCCACCACGCGTCCGCGGGCCACGAGTTTGGGCAGCACGTCCTTGCCGAAGTCGTGGGAGGAGTTGGGATCTTCGGCGTCTTCGACCAGGGCCTTGAGCAGGACGTTGGTCTCAAAGACATAGATCCCCATGGACGCGCTGATCATGTTGGGGTTGAAGACGGAGCGCACGGGGTTGCCGTGCTTGGGCTTTTCCTCGAAGCCGTGGATGCGGTAATCGGGCCCGATCTCGGCCACGCCGAAGCGATCCGCCTGCTCGGGAGGCAACTGGATGGTGGCGATGGTGACGTCGGCCTGCTGCTCGCGATGCCACTCCACCATCTCGTGGTAGTTCATCTTGTAGATGTGGTCGCCGGCCAGGATCAGGGTCTGTTCGGGGGCCTCATCTGCAATGCTTTCAATGTTTTGGTAGACTGCGTCGGCGGTCCCGAGGTACCAATCCTGGTGAATGCGCTTCATCGGGGGGATGACCTCGATGAACTCGCCCAGCTCCCCGGAGAAGAGGTGCCAACCTTCGCGGATGTGGCGAGTGAGCTCCAGGGCCTTGTATTGGGTCAAAATAAAGATCCGGCGGACCCCGGAATTTATACAGTTGGACAGCGTGAAGTCGATAATACGGTAAGAGCCACCGAAGCGGACGGCGGGCTTGGCGGTCTTACGAGTGAGCGGGAACAGTCGCTCGCCGGCGCCGCCGGCAAGGAGAATGGCAAGCACGTGCTCCACGTCCCAGGGTACAACAGACTGGTACCTAGTACGAAAGCCGGACGGAGAGCGGGGAAAACCCCTTACCGGGATTGCGCTAATGATCCACGTAGTACATACTAAATACACCCAACGTTCCGGGAGGACGATGAGCGGGCTACGCACATTAGTGTGTTCGATACTGGTCACGGCGGGCATTGCCAGCGCGGGCACGCTGGACACGACCGTGTACTGGGACGGCTTCTCGACCATCACACCGTTCGGAAAGCCCAGCTCGACCACGTACGGCCAGACGTTCACCTCTTTCGGGGGGGTGTTAACCAACTTTACGTTCTGGTTGTCCGACCGTTGGAACGGTGCCGATGTCCGGTTCGCGGCGTACCTGATGCGGTGGGATGTGGCCAACGACCGGGCCACGGGATCGATTCTCTACCAGAGCGCGGTTCAGGTGGGAACGGCGAGCGCGACGCCGGTTCCGTACACGTTCAACGCGAACGTGTCGCTGACCTCGGGCATGTACATCGCGTTCCTGAGTTCGGCGCCGTATCTGAGCACCATTACTTCGACGACGGCGGGCCTGGACCTGGGCCATTTGAACGTCGATGTGTATTCGTTAGGGGCTTTCTGGTTTCAGAATTTCTCGACCTCCAACCTGTCGAGCCTCACGAACATGCCATGGCAGCAAGACGCGGGCGTGGACGCTGCGTTCTACGCCGAGTTCGTGCCGGAGCCGGGGGCGGTGTTCCTGGCTGGCGGCGGTTTGATCGGGCTGTACTTCCTCCGCCGGCGGCGGTAGCCCTCTCTCGGATCGTCTGGCGATCGCTCAGTCTTTTCCCGCGCCCGGATGCGCCGCTTGCCGATGGGCTGCGGGCTCAGCGGCTGGTCAGAGGCAGCGTGTAAGCCAGAAGGTTCCGGACGTTCCAAAGAATCGCCTCACCGCCCTTTACCGCGAGCAGTTCGTGCCGTCCGATCAGGTTCTCAGGAATCTCCGCTGCGGTCGCGACCCAACCCTCTTCGGTATGGCGCAAGATGCCATAGGTGCGCGAACCGGCGTGCCATGAGATTCGCGAAGGGTTACAATCCGTGTCGAACGCGAGCCCTTCGGTGGCGGCTGGATCAATCGGCCGCCGGCCCTGCTCCGTCCCGTCGGCTCGCAATCGAATTGCAGTCGAAGCTCTGGGAAGCCAGACATCCACGCAGCCCTGGCCGGCCGCGATCCGCGCCGGTCCTTCAAATCTCCGCCCGTCTGATTCCGGCGCTTTGCCGGCGAATCCGGCGCGGGGCACGAATTGACCCAGCAGCGCACCGGAAGGCGAGAACTTCGCGACCAGCGAGTAGTCCGATGAACCTTCATTGAACTTCGGAACATCCGACACGAGGCACCACAACTGCTCGTCTGCATCGAATGCCATTCGCCGGCACATCAGGGGTTGCGTTCGGATGATCACCGGCCGGCTGCCCGGAGGGTAGAGAACCAGCACCTCCGCGACGCGTCCATCCTCGCTCCAGACCGTGCCGGACACCGCAACACGGCCGGAAGGAGAGCCGGCCGCGTCGTTGATGAGAAACGAATAAGCGCCCTTTACGTCGCGTCCCGGAGTGTGAACGCTCTGCCGCACGCCGTCGGCGGCGAGAACCAAAACCTTCTGATCATCCAGCGCCGGCCGCGGAGCGCCGGTGCGGCTGATCAAGACGAACCGGTCATAGTGGAGCTTAACCTCCGCGACGTTCGCGGCATCCGCCAGCCTGACTTCCTTCCGGGAGCTGGCCGTTGCAGACACGGCCAGCAGAATCGCGGTATACGCGAATCGGAATTTCATGAATCACCTCAGCAAGATTCATCCGTCGCGCATCCGCCGCACCAACATGCCCTACAGCATTCGTCAGCCTGGGACGCGTAGCAGAGCTTGGCTTGACATTGTTCCGGATCCGACGGGTGACAGCTATAGTTGTCGCTCACGGGTCTCATATACTGATAGTCCCCGCCACAATCGCCGCCATTCAGACGCTTGTCTGTCGCGACCTTGCAACGGCCGGCATCCGAGACAGTACCCTCCTTGAAGAACCGCACTTGGGCAAGTCCCTCGAAAGCGAACGCTAGCTTTCGGCCATCCGAATCGCGCACCACGGTGGGTTGGAGGCCGAGCGCATCTTTAGGAGAAACGGCCTCGCTGGTGTCTGATTGCAGTCCACCAAGCAGCATTAGTACGAGCACGCCGGGTAGCATGGCTCGATCATTCTCCAAGGTCTCCCATCTGTCAACGGAGAAGATCGCACAGGTGGGCAGGATGATTTACGCCGCCCGAAAGGAATTCGTAGATCGTTCGGGTGACTGGTAGCGTCAGGGCTCAACGCGCTTCATCTCGGGCCATTGCTGGTCATGGAGGAAGGTGGGCATCCGGCTTTCGTCGGGTTGAATGTCGGAGGCAGTTGCGCGAAGGTTGAAGCGTGCAAAACCTGCGATCTAGCGGGCGGCGTCGAAGGGCTGATTGATGCGGCGAACGCCGGGCTTGGCTTGGGGGAGAAGCACCGGGCATGCAGAGGCAACAACCGCCAGGAGGCGGATGGCGGAGCGTAGCATGGCCTCTTGACGTGCGGGCGAGAGCAAGGTTGCTTAGTCGGCGGGCGCCTCGGCGGGCTCGAGGGCCAGGGGCTTGGCGGGCCAGAAGCGGCGGTAGGCCCAGCGGACGAGGTAGAACGAGCAGCCGATGAAGACGGCGGCGACGGCGTTCATGAGGAGCACGGCGAAGGCGGTGGAGAGGAAGGCCATGGCGTCGGTGCGGCGCATTTTGGGGAGGCGGCGCCAGGTGCTCCAGTCGAGAAGGCAGAGCCCCATCCAGGCGGTGACGCCGGCGAGGGCGGCGAGAGGGATGTGGCTGACCACGTCGCTTCCGAGCTTCAGGAAGGCGATGAGGAAGACGGCGTGGAACAGGTTTGAGAAGCGGGTGACGCCGCCGCAGCGGACGTTGGCGAGGCTGCGGGCGGGGATGCCGACCGAGAGCGGCGCGCCGAAGATGCCGGCGCAGACGTTGGCGATGCCGTAGGCGCCGAGCTCGGTGTCGGCGTCGGAGCGGCGCGTCTGGTGATGTTTGCCGCGGAAGTGCTCGACGACGCGGGAGGTCAGCAGGATGTTCACGCTGGCCACGAAGGCGAGAGCGAAGGCGGAGGGTAACACCTTCACGACGTCGACGGGCGTCCAGGCGAAGCCGGCGAAGGGAGGGATTTCGAGCGGGAGCGCGCCGACCTCCTTCTCATGGAGTCCGAAGAAACTGCCGGCGGCCATGGCGAGCCCGACGCCGATCAGGGGTGCGGGGAGTTTGGGCGCGACTTTGGACAGCGCCGTGGCGGCGAGGATGACGACAACGGCGAGGGCGAGGGGGGCCCAGCGCATGGTGTCGATGTTGTCCACCACCTGCATGAACTGGCCGATCATGGAGCCGGAGAAGCCGGCGGGGGCTTTGACGCCGAAGATGGTCTTGAGCTGCGAGATGACCATCATCGCGCCGATGCCGCAGGAGAAGCCGGAGACGACGGCGGTGGGGACCAGCGAGATGTAGCGGCCGAGGCGAAGGACGCAGAAGACCATCATGAAGACGGCGGCGACGATGGTGATTTTGGCCGCGCCGCCGATGCCGTGGGAGGCGACGGCGAGGGCGATGAAGGGCACGGTGACCGAGGACGTGCCGCCGATGAGGACGGGGTTGCGGCCGAGGATGGCGGTGATGGGCGAAGTCAGGAGCGACGTAAAAAGGCCGAGGACCGGAGGCAGACCCATCAACGCGGCCATGGCGAGGCCGTAGGGGAGGGCGATGAGGGCGGCGATGAGGCCGCCGGAGAGATCGCCCGCGAGAGCAGACCACGAGTAGCGAAGCCATTCGGCGCGACGCAACACGGAGGCAGTCTCCTGGTTAGGAAAGCTGGAAGGACGGGGCCAGCGGCGGCGTCACCGGGGACGCGGCGGAACGGAGGTGATGGCCCTTAGGCCATCACCTTTGCGAACGCGGACTTGAACTTTTCCATCTCTTCGCGGGTGCCGATGCTGACGCGGACGTGGGTGGGCCAGGCCTGCCAGACGCGGCCGATGAAGACCTTTTCGGCGCGCATGGCTTCGACCACCTGCTGGCCGGGGCGGCCCACGTCGGCCATGAACTTATTGGAGACGCTGGGGACGAACTTGAAGTTCTTTTTCGTCATCCAGTCGAAGACGTCGTTGCGGATGTCGGCGATGATTTTGCGGCGTTCGGGGACCAGCTTCTTGCTGTTCAGGCTGGCGGTGGCACCGACCACGCCGGTGACGGGGAGGGCACCGGCGCCGTAGGGAGTGATCTTCTGGAGGAGATCGGGGCGGCCGATGGCGGCGCCGGCGCGGAGTCCGGCCATGCCGTAGAGCTTGGAGAAGGTGCGCAGGATGACGACATCCTTTTCCTGGGCGACGAAATCGCTGCCGAAGGGTTCGGCGCTCAAGTGAATGTACGCTTCGTCGAGCAGGAGGATACTGCCGGCGGGCTTATTGGCGACGAGCCACTCGAGATCGGATCGGCTGGTGACGGTGCCGGTGGGGTTATTGGGGTTGCAGACGTAGATGACGCCGGCGTTGGGGCTGGCGGCGGCCATCGCTTTGACGTCGTGCGAGAAGTCCTTCTTCAAGGGGACCCGGATGACCTGGGAGCCGACGAAGCGCGCGGCGCGCTCGCCGGCTTCGTACCCGGGGTCGCCCATGATGAGCGGCTTGGTGGGCGAAGTGAAGGCGAGGATGGCGCGGTGGAGCGGGTCGCTCGATCCGGCGAAGGGCTGTACGTAGGTGGGCTTGAGGCCTTCCTGTTCGGCGAGCGTTTTGGCGAAGACGAAGGTGTCTTCGTACATGTAGCGGCCGCCCTTTTTGACCACGTTATAGATGGCCTCGGCGGCCTCGGGGCAGGGGCCGAGCGGGTTTTCGTTGGCGTTGATCTTGACCGCATCGGGAGGCAGCGGGCCGATCATGGAGAGCTGGGCGAGGGCCGGCTCATTGTAGAAAGGCAGCGACGCGCCGGCCGTGAGGACGGTGGCGAGGCGGCCGAAGGTACGGCGCGAGAAACCGCGCCGGAGGAACTCCTGCTTCTGTTCGGGAGTGAGAGTCATGTTCGTCAGTTGCCCCCTCAATGAGGTTGAATCTAGCACGTTGCGAATCGGAAAGCGACGGTTTTGCGCGGGCGGGTGCATTAGAAGAAGAACCTCGCGCCGAGTTGGATCATGCGGGGGAAGTTGGCCTGGGAGGTGATGCGGCCGAACTGCGAATTGCCCCAGGCGGTATTCGGGCTGCGGAAGAGCGGGGTGTTGAAGGCGTTGAGGGCTTCGGCGCGGAACTGCACCTTGAAGCGCTCCATGACGTTGACGGTCTTGAACACGGAGAGGTCCCAATTGGCCTGGCCGGGGCCGCGCAGGGAGAGGGTGCGGCCGAGGTTGCCGAAGGTGAACTGGGGCGCCTGGGAGAAGGCGGCGGGGTTGATGTAGCTATCGATGCGTTGGGAGAGGCTGCCCTCGGTGGCCGGCGAGAGGCCGGTGGCGTTGGGCCGCTGGCTGGAAGCGCCGATGACGCTGTTCAAGTTGGCGTTCTGGCGGATCTGCAGCGGGAAGCCGCTCTGGTAGATGCTGATGGCGTTGATGGACCAGCCGCCGACGAAGTAGTCCATGAGCTTGTTGGAGCCGAGCATGGCTTTGCCGCGGCCGAAGGGGAGCTCGTAGGTGAAGGCGGTGGACCAGCGGTGGGGCGCGTTGATATTGGCGAGCGAGTATTCGGCTTCGAGGTCGTAGACGTTCTGGGGTCCGACGTTGCCGCCGTTCAGGTTATTGGCGGGGCCGCCGGAGGCGTTGTCGAAGTTAGCGGACCAGGTCCAGGTGGTGAGGAAGCTGAAGCCGGAGGCGAAGCGCTTCTGGGCCTTCACGACGGCCGAGTCATAGCGGGCGCGGGGGAAGCCGGAGAAGATCAGGTTGACTGCGCCGAAGGCCGGGAAGGGCGAGAGCAACTGGGCGCGGGTGATGTTGCGGCCGGCGATGACGCCGGTGCCGCCGTTGCCGAAGAAGGGATTGGCGACGGTCTGGTTGAGGGCGCTGCCCAGGGCGAGGTGGCGCGTTTCGAGCTGATTGATATTGATGGTGGCGGCGCCGCTGGTGAGGTCGGCGGTGCGGGAGCCGACGTAGCCGAGGGTGAGGGCGATGCCGCCGGGGAGTTCGCGCTGGACGTCGAGCGAGAACTGCTGGACGCGCGGCGAGCGGGCGAACTGGTCATAGAGGGTGAGGGCGCGGCCGACGCCGGTGAGGTCGCCGAAGGAGTTGCCGACGGGGCGGTTGAGGCCGGTGGGGAAGGGATTGGAGAGCACGCCGGCGGGAGTGGCGTTGCCGTCGAAGGAGCCGACGTACTCGGTACGCGCGGTGTAGCCTTCGGGGGTGTAGACGCCGGTGCGGGCGAGCTGGGGCGCCCAATAGATGCCGTAGCCGCCGCGGATGGTGGTCTTCGAGTTGAGCTGGAAGGCAGCGCCGAGGCGGGGCGAGATCTTGTTCATGACGGGATTGCCGACGAAGGTCTGATTGCCGTTGACGCCGGCGTACATGACTGCGCCGCGGTTGATGAAGTTGGCGGCGGTGGAGAGCGGGTTGACGGCGTCGCGGTTGAAGCCGACGATGAGGGCGTTGTTGCGCTCGGACATGCCGGTTTCGCGCTCCCAGCGGAGGCCGAGGTTGACGGTGAGCCGGGACGTCAGGCGGATGTCGTCATGGAAGTAGATGGCGTAGTAGTTGGCGTAGTTGAAGAGCTTGGTGGGGACGAAGCCGTAGCCGGAGGCGGGTGCGCCGAGCAGCAGGCTGGCCATGTCGGCGCCGGTGCCGGCGGTGGCGCGCACGGGGGTGGCGCGGGTGAAGGCGTCGTTGAAGGTGAACTGGCCGGAGCTATTGTCGTTATCGACGCCGTCGACGGCAATGCGGCGGAAGTCGGCGCCGGCTTTGAGCGAGTGGCGGCCGATGTATTTCGAGACGCTGCCCAGCAGGTTCTTCGAGTGATGGACGTTGAAGGAGTTGCTGTTGGTGCCGAGCGAGTAGAGGTTCTCCATGGCGATGTTGGGGAAGGTGAACGAGGGGATATCGCGCACGAACGCGTTGGAGAAACCGAGGTCGGCGGGGTTGTAGCCGAGGGAGCGCTGATAGCTGTAGTTGGGGAAGCGGTTGAAGCCGTACCGGATGTTGACGACGGTGGTGGGGTCAACGGTGATGAGGTTGTTGACCTGGGTGGAGTCGACTTTGCGATCGAGCAGCCACTGGGCGGGGCTGGAGATGGAGTCTTTGAACCAGTCGTCACCGGGCTCGAGCGAGTTATAGCGGAGATAGGAGAGAGAAGCGCGCCACCAGGAAGTCATCTGGTGATCGAGTTTGGCGGTGTACTGGTCGGCGACGCTGGGGAGCGTGGTGGCGACGCTGACGTTGGGGTCGCCGAAGAAGCGGGCGGCGCGGGTGGGCGCGGCGAAGGTATTGGCGATACTGCGGCCGACGCGATCGATGCGGGTGGTGGGGATGACGTTGCCGGGGAAGGGATCGCGGAGGAAGCCGCCGGCGCCGTCGGAGCGGGTGGTGGAGGGATCGAAGATGGTTTGGAGGGCGCCGGCGCGGGAGAGGGTGCGGGAGAAGTCGCCGGTGCGTTCGAGGGCGGTGGGGGTGGCGAATTCGGTGGAGTTGGCCTGGGTGTCGCGATAGCCTTCGAAGGCGATCCAGAAGAACGTCCGGTTCTTGCCGTTGTAGACCTTGGGGATTTTGACTGCGCCGCCGAGCGAGCCGCCGT
>DALYJJ010000050.1:23955-37969 GCA_031969915.1 Bryobacteraceae bacterium
GGTGAAGAAGAAGGTCTTGTCTTTGACGATTCTGCCGCCGAGCGAGCCGCCGTAGTTGCGGAAGGGCTGTTCGCTGCGAGGCAGGCCGGCGCGGTTATTGAAGAACGTGTTGGCGAGCCATTCGGTCTGGCGCATGTAGCCGAAGAGGCTGCCGTGATACTCATTGCCGCCCGACTTCATGAAGGTATTGAACATGCCGCCGCCGGTGCGGGCCATTTCGGCGTCGTAGGTGGAGCCCTGGATTTTGACCTCTTCGACGGCTTCGATGGAGGGGATGATGATGGCGCGGTTGGCGGCGTCGGTGATCGGGATGCCGTCGAGCAGGTAGTTGTTGCCTCGGACGGGTCCGCCGGCGATGGTGATCTGCGAGGAGCCGGACTGGTCCTGCATGCGGTTGTAGGCGGGGTTGCCGACGGGCGTGACGTTCTGCGCGATGCGGGACATCATGAAGGGGTTTCGGCCGAGGTTGGGGAGATCGATCAGTTTCTGGCGATCGATGACCTGGCCGGTGGAAGCGGTGGCGTTCTCAATGAGCGGGATTTCTTCGGTGACGGTGACCGACTCGGAAACCTGTCCCACTTCGAGGCGGGCGTCGAGGGCGATGAACTGCTGAGTGCCGACGATGACGCCTTTGCGTTCGAATTTCTTGAAGCCGGGGGCTTCGACGGTGACGGTATAGGTGGCGGGAACGACGGCGTTGAACACATATTCACCGGCGCCGTTGGTGACAGTGGAACGGACGAGGCTGGTGGCTTCGTCGATGAGAGCGATTTTGGCGGAGGCGAGGGCGCCGCCGCCGGCGTCGGTGACACCGCCGCGGATGCCGCCCTGGAAAGACTGTGAGAACGCCGCTGAGGCGGCGAGCACGGTGAGTGCGGAGATAACGAGACTCTTCCTCAGACCCATTCGAGAGATACCCCTTCCGCCGTCGCGCGCTGTGGAAATAGGGGAGCCGCGACCGGCGCTTGATGCTTATTTCCGTTCGTCACAGAGAACGGTAAGGTCGCAGACTTTGCGGGTAAGGAAAGACCCTTGGGGAGAGCGGCCGGCGTCGAATCCAAGAAGCCGGTTGCCCTCAGTGGCAAGTATAGTATCGAAGATTCGCTCTGGTGTAAAGTATGCCGCGGGCCGAGCGGGGGCAATTGGGTGGGACTTAGGTTCGACGCCGGGTTGCCCGAGTGAGAGGAATGTTGATCTTGCGAGAGATAGGCATTGCTCAGGTCTGCTTTATCGAAATTTTTTATGAAGGGGGATGGGGAAGCAGATGAGTGCGGCCCCGGGTTGGGCCGGGATCGACGACGGCCCTTGTGGAGGCACAGTCCGGCGGACACGAGAGCCCGGTTGAGACGGCTAATCTGTTGACCGAGAAAGCGAACGGCGGAAGCGCCGGCGGCGGCGACGAGAAGCTCAGGTTTGCTTGGCGCCATTTTTTTCGAAGCGGCGCTGATGAGGAGGTCATAGTAGGCATCGACGAGCGCAGAGGCGCGGGCGATTTGTTGAACGAGTTGGTGTTCGAAGGGTGTGGAGGGTTGGAGGGAGCGGGCGAAGGCCTGGGTGGTGGCATCGATTTCGGCGCGGAGTTGCACTTCGAGGAGGGTGGGGATCTGGTTGAGATCGCGGACGGGGGAGGAGCGGAGTATGCCGTTGGCGGCGCAGCGGGCTTTGCCTTCGGGGGTGATGGGGCCTTTGGACTTGGCGCCATTGCGGCGGGAGGCGGCTTTTTGGGCCTCGGTGCGGGGGTGCTTGGGTTTGTGCATGGACTTTTTCCTGTGGTTTTTGCGTATTGAGAGTATCGTGAGGGGGATTTCGTGGCGCAGTGGTATTGGAATAAGTCTTTTGTCATGTATAAGAAGAAAATTTCAAAACGTTGTGAATGGCGGCGCAGGGCGAGGTAGGCCGGGAGGCGAAGGGATGGGCGCGGATGGGGAAGGGGCGGGCGACCAGCCACCGAGCGGCGGCAGCCAGGTTGCGGAGCAGCGGTTGCAGGCCCACGCCAACGCGGATGGACGGCAGACCCAGGTTGTGTTACCTTATGAGTAACACGGCGAATATGGATACGCGTTACGCATAGAGACACCGGATGGAGATCGTCGTCAGCGACAAACGGCTGCGAAAAGTGTTCGGCGATGAGGCGGCGTGCCGCCGGCAGTACGGCGAGAACATGGCGAAGAAGCTGGCGTTGCGGCTCGCATCACTGCGGGCGGCCGAATCCCTGGCGGATTTCTGGCCAGCAAAGTCCGGACCGGAGCGATGCCACGAGCTCAAAGGCGACCGTAAAGGCACATTCTCGGTCGATCTGAACCAACCATACCGGTTGCTGTTCAAGGCGACCAAAGAGCCGCAGGTGGCGGATGAACAAGAGCGATGGAAGTCCATCACGTCCATTGACATCACAGCGATCGAGGATACGCATGGATAGCAATACCAGTCTTGCATTAACGACCGTTCCGCACCCGGGCGAGACGGTGCAGGAGTATCTCGATTTCTACGAGTGGTCGCAACGCGACCTCGCCCGGCGTACTGGACTTACGCCGAAAACCATTAGTGAAATCTGTAACGGCAAAGGGCCTATTACGCCGCCGACCGCCCTGGCTTTCGAGAAGGCCTTTCAGCGGCCGGCGCACCTATGGCTGAACCTGCAGCGACAATACGACGAGGTAGAAGCACGACGGCGGGAGGAGGCGAGAGCGTCCGGATGGGATGAGTGGGCCCGTCAATTCCCACTCAAGGAAATGCGCCAGCTCCGGTTCTCCCTGCCCGAAGGGCGTTCTGACGCTGACGTGCTGCTGCGGTTCTTTGGAGTGGCGTCTCCGGAGAGCTGGTCCTCAGTATGGCGCGCCTCGGCACCGCACTACCGGCAAACACGCACTGTGAAGGCACGCGAGGAGGCCATCGCGGCATGGGTGCGGGAGACAGAGATGGTTGCTCGTGGGCTGGATCTCGCTGACTTCGATGCTTCCAGGCTACGCGCAGCGATCGAACCGCTCCGCGAGTTCACTAGCGAGCGCATGGAAGACGTGCTTGCTCCTTTGCAGGAGCTTTGTGCCAAGCTCGGGGTCGCGTTCGTGCTAGTCCCGGCACTACGGAATACCGGCATCAGTGGCTGTGCCCGGTGGTTGAGTGAAAAGAAGGCGCTGATCGGTCTTACCCTCCGGTTCAAGACGGATGACCAGTTCTGGTTCACGTTCTTTCACGAGGTAGGGCATCTCTTGCTACATCGCAGCAAGCGGCCCTTCGTGGTGGATAACGCTGAGGAGGACCTGTCCGATCGTGTGGTCGATCCCGAGATGCAACAGATCGAGGCCGAGGCGAACAGGTTCTCGGCGGACACGCTCATACCTCCTGCATTGCTGGGGGAATTCGTGCGAGCGCGGCAATTCACGAACGATTCGATTCAAGAGTTCTCTGTGAGGGCGGGCATTGGTCCGGGCATCGTCGTTGGACGCCTACAGCATGATGGCGTGATAACGGAGCATCAAGGCAACACGCTTAAACGAAAACTGAACTGGGGGTTCAAAGAGGAGAAGAAGTAGGCAGCACTAAGCCCATGCAGCGGCGGAGTGTGACCCCAACCGTCCGCGGTGGCTTCCGGCAGAACGATACTCCGTATTCTGACGAGATATTTGGTCAAGTACGAGTAGTTATTGAGGCGAAACTGCATTTGCCCCACGATCAACCCGGGGTGCCTATTCAGCAGTTTCGCGAATGCGACAACGTCCCGCTCGTAGTAGAAGGGGTGCTTGCGCTTGAGAAAGGAAGCGAGCCGGTCACCGGGAACGCAGAACTCGGCAGCGGCGCGGTTGGCCAATCGCTCTTCCTCCGGCAGGTCGTCACCAGTTCCCGCGCGCGCTCCCTCAAGGTCCGAATCGATCATCCAGCCGTCTACGCCGTCACGCCGCAATACGTGCTCGATCTCGTGACGGAGGACGAACCAGAAGTTGTCGATCTTGTCGCGCCTCAAGGACATGCCGATGACCGGAGATTGGGGATTCAGCCAGCAACACACGCCATCGAGGTTTCCGTGGGGCAACCGCTCAACAAGAACGAAGCGTACTCCGCATTCGGCCAGGATCCGGGGCACATGCCTCGCCTCCTGAGGAGCGGCCAGGAGTTGCTCAAGCGTTGCGAGAGCCGATCGCAGGGCGGATTCCGAGTAGTCGGGAACTGTCATTTGCCGGGCAATCTGCATCACGCGGAACAACCACGCCCACTGGGCGGGCGAACAGGTACTGTAGTCGCGTTTTCGGGCTGCATGGGCAAGGGCCGGTTCGTCATCGATGTTCTCTATTTCGAAGAAATCCTTCACGCGCTTTTCCAGGACATCGATGTTGCCGGAAGGCACAATCCAGCCGCGTTTGATCATTTCTTTCACGGGCGCCTTGGAATAGAGGTGCGCCCTTCGCTGAACCACCATGTCGTCATGGCCGGCATGCGACAACTGATGGTACCTTTCGAGGTTCATCCAGAACTGGGGGCCGGTACCGAAGGCTGCCCCCAAACCACGCGCCGTTTCGGGCGTGACGGCGCGCTTCCCGGCGATCAATTCGCTTACCAGACGCGTTGGCCGGCCGAGGATGTCCGCGAGTTCAATCTGGCTCCACCCTCGGGCTTCCAACTCTTCCGCGATGAAGACGCCGGGCGGAAAGACCTCTGCTGGTGTCCTGGTTGCCATCTTCGTTCCCCTTTTCAGCGGTAGTCTTCAATTCCGATCACGAGGACAACCTTTCCGTCGTTAGTGCGTTCGAACTCAAGGATCAGGCGCCACTGGCCTGCACACCCTCGCCCATACATTTATCACGCGGCACCGGCACAGATCGGGGTGGTCCATCGTTCCTGTACTGTGAATGCAATCAGCACGGCAATGGTGACCACTGAGGATCAGGGGAAGAATGATCTGGACACGCTCTTTCGCGCTCACTATGGGCGCATCGCCCGCGTCATTGGCCGAGTGGTTCGCGATCAGGCCCGCGCGGAGGAATTAGCCGTAGACGTGTTCGTCAAATGGCGGCGTAACGGTGGAGAGACCGGCGATGTCAACGAGGGCTGGCTGTACCGCACAGCGGTGAGAGAGGCAATCGACGAGTGGCGACGGCAGACGCGCCGGGGGCGCTTCGAGACGCTGTTCTCAGCCTTTCGCAGACCGCCGCCCACGCCTCTGGAAACGTATGAGACAGATGCCATGCAGAGGAGCGTGCGGGCGGTACTGGCATCGATTGAACCCAGGCACGCGCAGGCATTGCTTCTGTGGGGCGAGGAGATGAGCTATCAAGAGATCGCCGCCGTTATGGAAGTCAACGTGACCTCGGTGGGCAGCCTTTTGACCCGTGCCCAAGCAGCATTCCGAAAGGAGTATGAGAAGCGATATGGAAGCACAAGATAACGCGCAATGGGTGGCCGAGCGGCTGGCCGTGGTGAGGCCCACGTGGGAGCCGGAGACCGGGAAGGCCCGCCTTCTGATGGAGGAGCGATCCACACCGCGGACACGTCTCCACGGATGGAAGCTGGCCGCTGCCAGTATGGCTGCCTTCGCGCTGGCCGTGGTGGTCCTTCCTCAAGGGCGGGCCATCGCACAGGAACTTTGGTTCCGGCTGTTTCTCAACCGGATCGACGTTGTTCGCGTGGACCTGTCGGACTTGCCGCTTCGCACCCGAGCGACTGGATCGGGACAACGCGCCGTTTCGGGAGTCGAAGAGGCGGAGGCACAGGCCGGATTTCGGCCCTACCTACCCTCGTCTGCGGCTTGGCCGGGCGCGCCGTCGCTGGCGGTTGTCGGAGCAATGACGTTCGAGCAGACGGTTCATACGAACGAATTGCGAGCGGCTCTCCGGCGAGCGGGCGCATTAGACGTGGTGGTCCCGGACCAGTGGGACCAGATGACGATACGGGCTTCGATTGGGACCATGGTGGCGGCCAACTATCCGGGCGAGATTCAAATTCTCCAGGCTAGACCAGTGCAGTTGTTTCTCCCGGCGGGGTTGGAGTTTGAGCGGTTCACCGAGACGGCACTGCGGAGTGCCGGTTTATCGCGGTGGGAATCTCGTGCAGTGGCAAGGCGATTCGCCGCACAGCCCTCGCTGTTGATCGGCATTCCGCAGGACGAGGCCGCGAGAATCGAGGAGGTGCGCCTGCGTTGGGGTTCCGGGATGTTGGTGGAGGAAATGAGCGAGGATCACGGCGGGATCGAGCGCGTGACGCTGCTGTTTGGCACGCATGGGCGAGTCTTCGCCGTGATGAGCCCCTCGCGGGATGAGTGCTTGAAGGTGGCCGATCAACTGGCAATGGAGTAGAAGTTGGCCTATCTGCCCGGCGGCGACGCCGGGCAGTTTCTTATGAAGAGTTGGCGGGCACAGGCAAGCGCCGCAAGTCCTGTCCCAATCAGGACATACGTCGAAGGCTCAGGAACGTCTGAGTTTCCTCCCTGGTCTCCAAAAGTCGGGTTGAACGAGTTGTAGTTTTCCGCGAGCGCAAGATCGAAAGATCCCTGTCCGACGCGTCCACCTCGTCCCGAGATCACGTCTACCACGAAGCGAGCCCAAACCGGATCGGCCGATAGCCCTTGGAGGAGTGTGTACTGCGCACTTGTCCAAGTAGTGACGCCGTTGGAGTAGAAAGTTTGCCCGCCGTCTTCGATAGTATACAGGCCTCCCATCCCGCTAGTGATCCGACCTCTTTGGAATCCTGTCCCGGAAACGTCAGGAAGGCGGGTGATGGAATTGGATACGGGATTGAAAACAGCCGCGTAGCCGTTTTCCTGCCCGAGACAGTTGCCAGTCAATGAGTCAATCGCGTTCGCTGAAGCGTTTGTACCCATGGTGGCACCGTTGCAGAGAGCGCGAAGAATATTTCCCGGCGCCGTGAAGGCTCCAGCGTAATTGTTGCCAAAAACAGCTAATGCCGACGACGCGCCTTCGCCAGCGCCTTGGGGCCTCGAATTGAACGCCCCGCTGGCGAGGAAGTCATTGATTGTCCCCCAAGCAGCACCTCCACCTGTTAGGTTCTGAGAGGCGGCGAAGTTACCGAACTGGTCGGCCCCCTGAAACAGGAAGCCTAGATGGGTTGAGGTGATCACTCCATTCGTCCAAACGACCCCGTATTCCTGGAAGTCCGCAAGCAGACCGGACCCCAGGGTGTATGTGTTCGTCCCATCGCTCCATTGGCCGACCGGAGTGAGCGCGAACCAGTCGCTCGCGTTCCACCCCAGATTGAACACTCCAGAGGAGTTCCCGTAAAACGGGCTCCCATTCGCGGTATTCCCGAATCCGGAGGCCCCCCCGGAGTTGACCCACTGGGCGGTAGCGAGACTGAACGCCCCTGGGACGTTTATCTCGGTAATCGGGCTGGCCGTCGCAACGGAACCCCCGATCACGAACAGCACAACCAGGACACTTACACGGAGGGCGAACCCCCGCGCGAAGGACACAGCACAGTTTGTTAACGTCATAAGGTTCTCCCTTTTCTTTAAAGTTTCCCAGTACTGCCATTCTGTGCAGTGTATCCTTAAAAAGAAGGGCTTTCGCGGGGTAGTTTTGAACCCACCTTCGCGAAAGCCCGTGAGAGAGAGAAGAGGCGAGAGGTCCCTACGCGCGTCTTCTTTGCAACAAAGCCCCGCGTCTTCTTCGCCACAGAGCTCCGCCGACGAGGCCGGTTCCGATGAGTGCGAAGGTAGTCGGTTCGGGGATGGCGCTGTTCGGTGGTTCATCTTGACCGAGGACGATGTTGTAATCACGGTTAAGACCTCGGCTAAGTTCAACCGAGTTGTTGCCCACCGTCCCGTAGTAGGCGCCCTGTCCGAGGCCAATGGTATTCCTAGCAGCCGGTAACCCGAGTGCTGCGAAGAACGCAGCCATATTCATCATCGTTCCCGACGCGACGAAATAAACCCGCTCCTCACTTCCGCTTTGAATGGTTGCCTTTCCTTGGGTGAGGCTTGTGATCACCCCGGTCTGACAACCTCCTTGGCCTGGGACAGCGACGAAGTTGCCACCGTTAGCGACATCGAGCCAACCCGCGCAGCCTCCGCGTCCCCCGTAAAGGTAACCAGAGGCGGCATCGTAGCCTCGAGGGGAAAAGCCGATTCGATCCGCAAGCGCCACCTCAGAAGTTCCATTGTAACAACGTACTCCAGCGCCAGAGGCCCCGGTATTGAAGGTGCAGCGGAAGTTCCCGGATACAACCCGCCCTGTTGTGGAAGTGTCACCAAGGGGCAAACTGTACTCCGAAAAATTCCCGAGAATGAGATCTGTGAGGGTTCCGTACGTCGCCCGGCCGTTGTTGAAGTTCGAGCCGACAAAGTTCCCTTGTGTATCCACGGCGCCGAACAGGAACCCCGGAAGCTGCATTGCTACCGTTCCGTCAATGCTCCCGAGGAACCCGATATCATCGAGTCCTTCGGAGACCATGTTCGACACGAACAGTCCGGACGGAGCATGGAACCCAGCCATACCGCACTCGATCATTCCAGGTGGGCAGGTGAGGGTGAAGTTCAGGCCGTTCGACCCGATTATATACCCCCTCCCTTGGTCGTTCTGACCGAACGAGAATACGTCGAAGGTGCTCCCGTTGAGTGAGGAGGTTCCTCCCGACTGAAAGAAGGCACCGCTCACCGTCTGCGATGTGATCGATGACGCCTGGACGGCCGGAACCGCGACGAAGGCCAAGATTACGGCGAGGAGAACCCTCCACGCCGAAAAAGACGAACTGCTATAAGACTTGTTCATGGGTCTCCTTACCTTTCTGTTTCCCAGTACTGCCATTCTGTGCAGCGTATCCTGCAAAAGCGAATTGGAGCTCCCGCTTCGGCGTTAAGCCGCTTTGGAAGCCCCAGATTCACCAGGGGTCTAACTTTGGAGCACTTCCCTCGAGCGCGTCCTTTTGCGGGCACAGGCAAGCGCCGCAAGTCCTGTCCCAATCAGGACATACGTCGAAGGCTCAGGAACGTCTGAGTTTCCTCCCTGGTCTCCAAAAGTCGGGTTGAACGAGTTGTAGTTTTCCGCGAGCGCAAGATCGAAAGATCCCTGTCCGACGCGTCCACCTCGTCCCGAGATCACGTCTACCACGAAGCGAGCCCAAACCGGATCGGCCGATAGCCCTTGGAGGAGTGTGTACTGCGCACTTGTCCAAGTAGTGACGCCGTTGGAGTAGAAAGTTTGCCCGCCGTCTTCGATAGTATACAGGCCTCCCATCCCGCTAGTGATCCGACCTCTTTGGAATCCTGTCCCGGAAACGTCAGGAAGGCGGGTGATGGAATTGGATACGGGATTGAAAACAGCCGCGTAGCCGTTTTCCTGCCCGAGACAGTTGCCAGTCAATGAGTCAATCGCGTTCGCTGAAGCGTTTGTACCCATGGTGGCACCGTTGCAGAGAGCGCGAAGAATATTTCCCGGCGCCGTGAAGGCTCCAGCGTAATTGTTGCCAAAAACAGCTAATGCCGACGACGCGCCTTCGCCAGCGCCTTGGGGCCTCGAATTGAACGCCCCGCTGGCGAGGAAGTCATTGATTGTCCCCCAAGCAGCACCTCCACCTGTTAGGTTCTGAGAGGCGGCGAAGTTACCGAACTGGTCGGCCCCCTGAAACAGGAAGCCTAGATGGGTTGAGGTGATCACTCCATTCGTCCAAACGACCCCGTATTCCTGGAAGTCCGCAAGCAGACCGGACCCCAGGGTGTATGTGTTCGTCCCATCGCTCCATTGGCCGACCGGAGTGAGCGCGAACCAGTCGCTCGCGTTCCACCCCAGATTGAACACTCCAGAGGAGTTCCCGTAAAACGGGCTCCCATTCGCGGTATTCCCGAATCCGGAGGCCCCCCCGGAGTTGACCCACTGGGCGGTAGCGAGACTGAACGCCCCTGGGACGTTTATCTCGGTAATCGGGCTGGCCGTCGCAACGGAACCCCCGAACGCGAGCAACACAACCAGGATACTTACACGAAGGGCGAAACCCCGCGCGAAAGAGACAGCACAAGTTCGTAACGTCATCGGGTTCTCCCTCTCTCTTTGTTTCCCAGCACGGCCATTCTGATCAGCGGCATCTCTGCCACTTTGGAAGCCCGAGCGAAAAGGAGTTGCGGTTTCAAGCCCGAGCGCGCTTTCGTCTGCGCACCTCCAGCAGACCGAGTGCCGATGCGGTGAGAACAAGAGTAGCCGGCTCTGGTATTCTGCTTGGATCTTCTCCCAGCGGACGGTACAACCCCAGCCGAAAATCTGACTCCTCGCCAACAGCGTCCCAGACACTGCCGGCGAAGTTTAGCCGGAACTCTGTCGAGAGTGGAACACGGGTAAACCAAGCTCGGTCCGTATTCGGAACCGGAACGCCAACGCCGAGGAGGTTCTGCATGTAATTCGCGAAGGTGACCGTGATAGACCCGTCCGAAACAAAGATGATGTCACCGTCTTTGATGGTGACCAACCCGCCGACGACGGAGACAACCTCCCCGCGTTGTAAGCCCGTTCCGGTGACGCTGGGAAAGTACATCACCGCCCCGTCTGACGTTCGCCAGACTGCGGCAACGCGAACGCCACCGACGAAATTGAATCCGCCGCCAAGGCCGGCTCCGGAATCAACGCTCCGGATGGCGGAGTCGATTCCGAGGTTCTGTAGGTTGATCCTGTTACCGCTTACGGCAAGCCAGGCTTGGAGACCGGTTGGAATCCCGTACGAGCCACCGCTGATCGTGCCGTCGACCGCACGGGTCTGACCGCTAAGTTCTCCCGGGAGGCGAGGAATGACATTCGTCGAGACGATGTTGCCGCTCGCATTTAAGGTTCCGACGACTGAGGCACCATCAGAATTTCGTATCGCCCCGAAGTTTCCGAAGCGGTCTACCGCTGAGAAAGCCAGTCCGGAACTTGTACTCAAGATGGTTCCGGCACCATTCCAGATGACCCCGACTTCGGAAACAAAATCGAAGGCCGTCCCGACAAAAATCCCTAAAGGCTCGCTAAAGCCGTTCGGAGCGGAGACCAGCCAGCCCGGATCGGTGCCGAGAGTAACCAGCGAGGCTCCCAGGAGCCCGAAAGGGGAGCCGCTGCCGTTGAGGTTTCCGTAGACCGAGGACGCGCCTGCCGACGCGGCGCCGCGGAGGTCGGCGGAGAGGGCGGTGCTACTGTAGGTGATGCTCCCGGCGTTGGCGGCCGTCGCCAACACCGCGATGACCATGAAAGCACGGAGGGCGAAACCCCGCGCGAAAGAGATAGCACAAGTTCGTAACGTCATCGGGTGTGCGTGTCGCTTCGCGAGGAGTGCCAGAGCCACGAGTCCCAACCCAAAGGTGAGGTTGGTTGCTGGTTCAGGGATAGCCACCGGATCGTCTCCCCCGGAGCTCGATTGATTGAGCACCAGATTGGTGGGACCGAACGCCGCTTTGAACGACCCTTCTCCGAGAATCGCTGCTACTACGGCGTCCCCGGTAAGGAAGTTGTTAGTTGAAGCGGCGGCTCCAATGGCCGCCAAGTGTGTCGCCATAGGAGTGATTGTCGCTCCTGGTTTCCATAAGAACTCCGCGGAACCGCTTCGCACTGCGAACCCACCTGGTATCCAACTCGTGGCTTCTCCTTGCTGACAAGGACCGGCGCCTGTTGACGACGGAGCCGCAGTGAAGAGCCCAGTTGAGAGTGACCAGAACCCGGCACATCCTTGCCTGGATCCCCACGCAATCCCGGCAGTGGAGTTAGCGCCTCGAACGACGGAAGCCGTGCCGCGGTCAACAGGAATCTCCACTCCGGTGTCTTTGTTGTAACAACGTACAGTAACGACACCGGACACAGCACTACTGTTGCTCGTACAGATCACGTTTCCCGATATGGCAGTTCCCGCAGCCGACGGTGTTGAGGGCGGCAGCAACATCGAAGTGAAGCTACCCGTCGCCAGGAAGGTCGCGAAGTCTCCGTGAGCGGCTTGATTCGTTTCCTTGTTAACCCCCGCGAAACTCATTCCATCGTATTCGAAGATATCGATGGCAGTGGTCCAGGTGAGTATTCCCGAAGCGACGTTTCCGATCAAAGTTGCCGGGGTGAACGCATTGTCGAAGCCCAACCCGAAGAAGTAACCGGAGCTCGGGTCGAAGCCGTTTACGGCACAGCTCATGTAAGACGCGCCGCAGTTGAGGTCGTAGTTAAATCCGTTTGTACCCCGGATGTAGCCGCCGCTTCCCAACTGTCCGAACGAGAAGAAGTTGTACGTTCCGCTGACGTACTGGAACGTACCGCCGGATTGCTGGAAAGCGCCGGGGACGGAGAAATTGGTGATGCTTTCGGCGTTGGCGGCGGACGGCAGTGCGAAGCTGGCCAAGACTACGGCGAGGAGAACCGTCCACGCCGAAACACTACTGTAAGAATTCTGAATCATGGGTCTCCTTACCCTTCGTTTCCCAGTCCTACCATTCTTTGCAGTGTACCCTGTGCTGAGGCCTGCTTGTCTTACGTTGGGGGCGAACTAGGAGGCGAGGCCGAAGTCGGCGAAGAAGACGTAGACGCCGGTGGCGCCGTTGTGCCGGTGGCGGCGGGGGAGTTCTTTGCGCCAGAGTTCCTTGCCGGTTTTGGCGTCGAGGCGGATGGTGAGGAGTTTGCTGCCCTCGCTGGCGGTGACGTAGACGCGGCCGGCGGCGATGACGGGGGAGGATTGGCGGTAGGGGAGCGGCGTTCTCCAGGCGACGTTGGTGGCGGGTCTGAACTCGATGGGATAGGCGGCGCCGATGCCGGAGCCGTTGGGGCCGCGGAATTGGGGCCAGCCGGGATCCTGCGCGATGGCGGGAAGGGCGATTTCGCCGCGTAAGGGCGACACGGGTTCGTGCGTGTGGCGCACGAGGAAATCGGATTCCGGAGTACCGGCGCGCAGGCGTTCGAGCCATTGATCCGGATCGAACTCCACGCCGAGGGGAGGCAGTCGACCTGGAACTCCATCTGATTGCCGTCGGGGCCGGCGTAGCAGAGGTGATGCCGTGATGGATGCACCAGTAGGGAAGGATGCCGCGGTTTCTGAGGGTGACGTAGTTCTCAAGAAGGGCGCGGAGCGACGGCGCCGTTCGTTGTGGTGGCCGGCGGCATTCCTGAGTGTGACTGGCAGCGAAACTGTGTGTGACCGGGCTCGCATCTCGGCGGTACGGGCGAGGGGACGGGCCTCGTCTCCGTGCCACCGAAGGTAAAGGTCACGTCGAAACTTACGTACCGGGGCATACCGCGGGCGGCCCTACGCGGCGTCGCGCACTTCAACGGTCATCTGCTTGCCTAGGACGGCGAGGGCGGCTTGGATCTTCTCTGCCTTCGTCGCGTGTTTGGGATCGAGCATGCGGCGGACGACCCGCTCGTGCCGTCCCAGGCGGCGTGCGAGTTCGGAGTTGCTGACGCGCTGGTCGCGCATGGCCAGGTAGAGCGCGAGTTTCGGCGCCAGCCAGAGCGGCACGGGCACCTGGCGCTGGCCCCGCTTTGCTGATGAGGGCGTGGGGATCTCCTCCCGGCGCGAGAGGCGGATGGAGAGTTCGGAACCGAGAGCATCCATCGCTTCTTCCATCGCCTCACGCTCGTCTTCGCCGTCAGTGGCGACGCGGGGCAGATCGGCAAACTCGACCAGAATGCGTCCGTCACTGCCGGTGGTGAACTTCGCGGGATAGCTAAACATGGACATACGTTTGCCTCCTATAGCTCGTGCGGATCGATCTTCAGATCGGCGCACATCTTGGCCAGCAGGTCGCGGCCAATCTCCTTCTTGCGATCCTTGAGCGTGGCGAACTCGTCGCCGAGGTAGAGGCGGCCGTGGCTTCCGGACTCTTCGCTCGAACTCCGCGCCCTTCACGATCTCCAGTCTCGGACAGTTCTGTCCGAGGGTCAACGGTCTCAACCGCTGCCAACCAGTTTCGGGTGCCGTGTCTGGGGACAGGTGCCATCAGGCTACCGGCAGCGCTGCCGAGGCTGGACGATGGGGGCAACCTGGCGGTGCGGGCGGACGCGCGGGGAGCGGCGATGTGCGTGCGACGGGTCCGTGGGCTACGATGCGTTGAACCGGCCGCTTGCAGCGGCGGTAT
>DALYJJ010000051.1:0-37570 GCA_031969915.1 Bryobacteraceae bacterium
ATGGTGCTGAGCGGGATCTCCGCCAGCCGCGAGGTCTTCACCCATTCGCACGGAGGCCCGCCCCGGTGTGCCGCCGCGCGAATTTGAAAGCGGAATTCGTGATGCGTGATGGTGTGCTTGAACTCTCCCAGGGGCGCGCCGCGGAGGCGCGCACGGGGTAATTGCTCCGCTTCGGGCAACTCCCAGAACCCTGCCATCAACCGCTCTCCGCCGCCACGCCGCCACAGCAGCACGGAGCCGTTCTTCTCCACGAAGAAGAGCACGCGATGTCTCGTCACTTTTTCGCGCGGGCGGCTCTTGACGGGGAGTTCGTGCTGCGTTCCGTGCTCGCGGGCCTGGCAATGCCGCGCCACGGGGCAGACCAGGCATTGCGGTGCTCGCGGGAGGCAGAGCGTTGCGCCGAGCTCCATCATCGCCTGATTGTGATTGGCCGGCTGCCGCGGGTGGAGCAGGGCATCCGCCTCCTGCTGTAATCGCGTCTTCGTCGCCGCGGAACGGATGTCGCCGGAGTCGTTCGTCAACCGGCTGACCACGCGCATCACATTGCCGTCGAGCACCGCGCGCGGTTCTCCGAAGACGATGCTTGCCACCGCCGCCGCGGTGTAGGCCCCGACGCCGGGCAGCCGCAGGATCTCGTCGTAGGTGCGCGGAAATCCGCCCGCCGCCACCACCTGCCGGGCGGCCTTCTGCAGGTTGCGCGCGCGCGAGTAGTAGCCCAGGCCCGCCCACGCGTGCAGCAGATCCGGCTCCGGCGCATCGGCGAGCGCTTCGACTGTTGGAAACCGCTCCAGGAACCGCTCGTAGTAGGGCAGCGCGGCGGCCACGCGGGTCTGCTGGAGCATGATCTCGGAGAGCCACACCCGATATGGATCGCGCGTCTCGCGCCAGGGAAGCGGACGCCGCGCCTGGGCATACCAGTCGAGCAGCGACCGGCGGAATTCTTCGATGCGGGAGCGAGCGGCGGGCATGCGTGCGGCGGTTGGTAAAATCAAGTGATAGCATCCTCGTCGCATCCGGCGCAGTAAAGGCTTCCCTGGTGAGTCATCCCGTACCTGTCGGCACCGAGTCGATCCGCATACGCGGGGCGCGCCTGCACAACCTGAAGAACCTCTCGGTCGAAATCCCGCATAACCGGCTGACCGTGGTCACTGGCGTCTCGGGCTCCGGCAAGTCGTCGCTGGTGTTCGACACGATTTACGCCGAAGGCCAACGCCGCTATGTGGAATCGCTCTCCGCCTACGCCCGCCAGTTTCTCGACCGCATGGAGAAGCCCGAAGTCGACGAGATCGACGGCATCGCGCCTCCCATCGCGATCCGTCAGAAGAATCAGACGCGGAACCCGCGCTCCACCGTCGCCACGGCGACCGAAATCCACGACTTCCTGCGCCTGCTCTACGCGCGCGTGGGACGTACCTATTGCCCCACCTGCGGCCAGCGCGTGGAGCGCGATACGGTCGATCCGACCGCCCAGAAGATACTCGCTCTGCCCGCCGGCTCCCGCTGGTATGTGCTCTTTCCGATTCGCGAAACGTTGAAGGGCAGGGTCCCGGCCGACGCGCTCCGCGACCACCTGTTCGAACTCCGCAAGCGGGGCTTCAACCGCCTGTTCCAGGAAGGGCGGATGTATGAGTTCTCCACGCCCGAGTCCCTCCTGGACATCGACTTCGCCAAGCCGCTCTACGTCCTCGCCGATCGCATCTCCATTCAGCCGGACACCCACCAGCGCATCGCCGATTCGATTGAGACCTGTTACCGCGAAGCCGGTGAAGCCATCTTTGAGCAGGCCGGCGAAGCGAACCCGGTGCGCTACCGCTTCAGCGAGAAATTCGAATGCAAGACCTGCGGCACGGAGTTTCTGGATCCCGAGCCGCAGTTGTTCAGCTTCAATAATCCCCGCGGCGCATGCCCGCGCTGCCAGGGCTTCGGCAACACGATCGACTACGACTTCGATCGCGTGGTTCCCGATCAGACGCTCTCAATCAAGGACGGCGCGGTGCATCCATGGACGCGCCCGCAGTATGAGTGGTTCCAGGACGAGTTCCGCAAGAAGGCGCGCGGTAAGATCCGGTTCGACGCGCCCTACTTCGACCTCTCCCCAGCCGAGCGCGAGGTGCTAAAAGCGGGCATTCAGGAGTTCTTCCGCGAGGTGGAGGCGAAGAAGTACAAGGTGCACGTGCGCGTCTTCCTGAGCCGCTATCGCGGCTACACGGAATGCCCACAATGCCGCGGGGCGCGCCTGCGCGCGGAGGCGCTCTACGTTCGCGTGGGCGGCGCGACGATCGGCGAACTGAGCCGCAAGAACATCGCCCAGGCGCTGGAGTTCTTCCAGTCGCTTTCCCTGCCCAGCGAGGAGTCGGGCATCGCGGAGAAGATCCTGGTGGAAATTCGCCAGCGTCTGAAGTTCCTCAACGACGTGGGCCTTGAGTACCTGACGCTGGACCGCCTGTCCGCGACGCTCTCCGGCGGCGAGGCCCAGCGGATCCAACTCGCGACGTGCCTGGGCTCGCGCCTCGTCGGGGCGACCTATGTGCTCGATGAGCCCTCGATCGGGCTGCACCCTCGCGACACGTCCCGCCTCATCCACATCCTCGCGGACCTGCGCGATCTGGGTAACACGATCGTCGTGGTGGAGCACGACGCGGACGTGATGCGGGCGGCCGATCGCATCATCGACCTGGGGCCGGGCGCGGGCGAACTCGGCGGACGGTTGGTCTTTCAAGGTTCGTACCCGGAACTGCTCGGGGCCGCCGCCAACGGCTCGCTCACGTCGCGCTACCTGCGCGGCGAACTGAGCGCCGCGGGCCCGCCCGGACGGCGCAAGGCGGTGAACCCGAAGCGTGTCCTGCGTTTCCTCGGCGCTCAGGCCAACAACCTGAAGGGCATCGACGTCGCGGTACCGCTGGGCATGATGACGGTGGTGACGGGCGTTTCCGGCTCCGGGAAGTCGACGCTGGTCCACGAGGTGATCCACAAGTCGCTGCAGGCGCGCCTTCGCAAGGCCCCTGTGGAGATCGAATCCGAACTTCCCGAGGCTGGACCCAAGCTCACCTGTTCGAAAGTGGAGGGCTCGGAACTGGTGCGCGACCTGATTCTGGTGGACCAGTCGCCCATTGGCCGCACGCCGCGATCCAATCCGGTGACCTACATCAAGGCCTTCGACATCATCCGCGAGGTGTTCGCGGCCACGCCGGAAGCCCAGCGCCGCGGATACGGCGCGGGCCACTTCTCATTCAATATTCCGGGCGGCCGCTGCGAAACGTGCCAGGGCGATGGCACCGTCACGGTGGAGATGCAGTTCCTCGCGGACGTTGAGTTGATCTGCGAAGAGTGCAAGGGCACGCGCTTCAAGAGTTCGGTGCTGGAGATTCGGCACCGCGGGCTGAACGTGCACGAGGTTCTGCGGCTCACGGTGCGCGAAGCGATTCAGTTCTTCGCCGACGTGCCCCGCCTCACCGCCCGCCTTAAGGTGCTCAACGACGTCGGCCTCGGCTACCTGCGCCTTGGCCAATCCGCGACCACACTCAGCGGAGGGGAAGCGCAGCGCGTGAAACTGGGCGCGCATCTGATGCAGGCCACGTCCGAAGGCATGCTCTACATCTTCGACGAACCCACCACGGGGCTCCATTTCGACGACATCGCGAAACTGCTGGATGCGTTCCGACGTCTGATTCAGAGCGGGGGCAGTCTGCTGATCATCGAGCACAACCTGGACGTGATTCGCGCCGCCGACTGGGTGATCGACCTGGGCCCTGGCGGCGGCGACGCGGGCGGCCGGGTGGTTGCGGAAGGCACGCCCGAACAGATCGCGCGTCACGCCGAATCCCACACCGGCCGCCACCTGGCGCCTCTGCTCGCCGGGAACGCCTGACGCCCGCGGGCTAGAATGAAGCCATGGCGAGCCTCTTCCTTCTCGCGTTCGCCGCGCTGCTGCAGACCACCGATCCGGCCGCCGAGGGTATGAAGGCCCTGGAGGCGCAAAAGTACGATCTGGCGGCCACGCACTTCCAGGCGGCTGTCGCCAAGGACCCGAAAGACTTCAGTTCGCATTTCCACCTCGGCCTCGCCTACAGCCTGCTCGATCGCGACAAGGACGCGATCCCCGCCTTCCAGAAGACGCTGGAACTCAAGCCCGGCCTGTATGAAGCGGAACTCAATCTGGGCATGCTCTTTGTGCGCCAGGAGCGCTTCGGCGACGCGGTGCCGCTTCTGGAAGCGGCGCACGCGAAGAAACCCGCCGAGTTCCGCCCGGCCTTCTACTTCGCGGAAGCGCTGTTCGGCGCGTCGCGGTTCGCGGAAGCCGAGAGGAGCTATGCGGCCGCCTCGGCCATCGATCCCAAGGCGGGCCACGCGCTGGTGGGCCTGGCCCGCGCCAAGGCGCGCCAGAACCGGTTGGAGGAAGCCGCCGCCGACTACCGCCGCGCCGCTGCCGCCGACCCGGCCGCCGCCGACGCGATCCTGGAACTTGCGTCGGTTTACGAGGCCGCCGGCGAACCGCGCAAGGCCGCCGAGATCTACGAACAGCGCCTGGACAACGTCGCCGCGCGCGAGCGGCTGGGTGAACTCCTGACCAAGCTCAACGAGTTCGACAAGGCGATTCCCCACCTGGAAGCCTCGGTCAAGACGTCCCCCTCGCCGGCCAACCGGCTCGCTCTCGCGCAGGCCTACCTCAAGGCGAACCGCACGGCGGAGGGCCTGAAACTGATGGGCGAGATCGCCGCCGCTGAACCCGCGAACTTCGACCTCCAGATCTACTACGGCCGCGCGATGCGCGATCAGCGCAACTATCAGGAGGCCGCCAAGGCGTTCCTTCGCGCCGCCCAGGCGAAACCCGATTCAGTGGAGGCGTTCAGCGAACTCAGCGTGATTCTGATTCTCGCCGAGAACTATCCGGTGGCACTCCAGGCGCTGGACAAGGTGAAGGCGTTGGGCGGCGAAAAGCCCGGTCACGTCTATTTTCGCGCGGTTGTGCTCGATCGCATGAAGCAGCAGAAGCCCGCCCTCGACAGCTATCAGCGCTTCCTCGAAATGAGCACCGGCCAGAGCCCGAATGAGGAGTTCAAAGCGCGGCAGCGAATCAAGGTCCTGCAGAAAGAGCTGGAGCGGCGATGAGGCGCGCGGCCCTGTTGCTGTTCGTCTGCGCCGCCGGGTGGCCTCTGCGCGCGGATCTCAACGCCGTGAAAGCGGAGCCGCGTCCGGAGCGGCGGTCTGAACGCGCGCTGCTCAACGCGGGCGAGGCGCTGACGCGTGCGCGCGAGGCCTGGAAGGCGGGCAAGTTCGACGAACTCAAGTCCGCGCTTGACGAGGTGCGCCAGTCCGCGGAATTCAGCCTTGCCACGCTCAAGGAGACCGGGAAGCATCCCAGCAAGCTGCTCAAGTCTTACAAGAACGGAGAGCAGCGAGCCAAGGAACTCGACCGCCGCTTGAAGAACTTCTCGGCCGAGGCCGGGCTCGACGACCGGCCGGCGATCGACGAAGTTCACGTCAGCGTCCAAGCCATCCACGAGGAGTTTCTGCTCGGCGTGATGGCCCGAAGAAAGTAGGCGCCCATGCGAATCCTTCTCATGCTCATCCTGCTGCTTGCGCCGGTGGCCGCGCAGGACCGCGACTTCCTCACCGCCGATGAAGTGGACCAGGTCCGCCTGGTGCAGGAACCGAACGAACGGTTGTTGCTTTACGTGCGCTTCGCGCGTCTGCGCATCGAACTGCTGCGGCAACTCATCGAGAAAGACAAACCCGGCCGCTCCATCGTGATCCACGACACGCTTGAGGACTATACGAAGATCATCGAAGCGATGGACACGGTGGCCGACGACGCGATCCGGCGCAAGGTCGACATCAAGGTGGGTCTGACCGAAGTGGCGAAGGCGGAACAGGAGATGGCCGCCGCCCTTCGCCGCATCGCGGAGGCGAAGCCGAAGGACATCGCGCGGTACGAGTTCGTGCTCACCAGCGCCATCGAGACCACGGAAGACAGCGCCGAACTCTCCAACCGGGACCTGGGCGAGCGCGCCGGCGAACTGGCCGTCCGCGACAAGAAGGATCGCCAGGAGCGGGAAGAGATGAGTACGCCGGACGTGGTGGCGGCGCGCAAGGCGGAGGAAAAGAAGGCGGCCGAAGCCGAGAGCAAGAAGAAGAAGGCTCCCACGCTGCGCCGCAAGGGCGAAGTCCCAACGGAGAGGAAATGAGAGCCGCGATCCTGGTGCTCGCGCTGGCCCCGCTGGCGGCCGCGCAGGAGTGGCGCCCGCTGTTCAACGGCAGGAACCTGGAAGGCTGGGAGCCGCGCGGCGACGCTACCTGGCACGTGATGCGCGACGGCACTCTGCTCGGCCAGAAGTCGCCGCGCGCGGCCTTTCCGAAGGAGTGGCCGCTCGAGCAGAAGCGCTTCGGCGATTGGCTCAACACCCAGGCTTGGCTGTACACGGTCAAGGAATTCGACGAGTTCGATCTGGAGCTGGAGTATTGGGTGCGCGGCGAGGGCAACAGCGGCGTTTCCATCCGCGATACCAGCCGCGCCGCGCACGCCATCACCACGCACATGACTGAGACCCGTTTCGACAGCCCGTTCGCCATCACCACGCCCGCCGACTTCACTCGGACTCCTTCGAAGATCGGCTACGAGATCCAGATCAACAACGGGTACCCGGACCCGAAACCCACGGGCAGCATCTACACCTTCGTCGACGCGAAGCCCGGGGCGCAGGCCGCCAACGAGTGGAATACGCTGCGCATCGAATCCCGCCGCGACGCGATCCGGGTTTTCGTCAACGGCCAGCCGGTGGCCGAGCACCCGGGCGATCCGGCGCGCTCGAAGACCGGCCCCATCGGCCTCCAGCTTCACGATCAATTCAGCGTGGCGATGTTTCGCAACATCCGCATCCGGGAGCTGACGGGCAAGCGTTAGCGCGCGTGCTAACCTGGAATTGTTGGGCCTGATCGAGGGACCTGGTAGCTCAGCCGGTAGAGCATCTGACTTTTAATCAGAGGGTCGCGGGTTCGAGTCCCGCCCGGGTCACCACCTCTCAAACCTCACGAACACAGCTAAGACTTTTTCGTGCGCACCCGGCAGTCGCGGAGGCGCGCATAGTCTGAAAAGACTACTAATTCATAGTCTGAAGCGCAGACGACACCAAAGATACATTTTGATTTAGTTGAGTGCAGTCTGGAACACCAGGTTCGTGAGGAGTCCACAGATGATGAAGGCCACTTTGGTGGTGCTGGCATGTCTCGCGCTGCCGCTCGCGGCTCAGCAGGGCACGGGAACGATCAGCGGTACGCTGACTGACCCGCAGGGGGCGGCGATGGTCGGCGTGCAGGTGCAGGTGAAACAAGTGGACACGGGCGGGGTGTTCCGTACGGTTTCCAACGAAAGCGGGAACTACACGGCGCCGGGTCTCGCGGTCGGCCGGTACGAAGTGAGCTGCGAGATGCCGGGATTTAAGACGGCGTTGCGAAGCGGGATCGTGCTGCAGGTGAACCAGAACGCCCGCGTCGATGTGGCGATGGAGATCGGGCAACTCGCCGAGACGGTGAAGGTGACGGCGCAGGCCAGCCTGGTGGACACGGGGAGCGCCACGCTCGGACAGGTGGTGGAGAACCGCCGGCTGCAGGAACTGCCCCTCAATGGACGGAGTGCCCTGGCGCTGACCTTCCTGACGGCGGGTGTGGTGTCGAACTCCGGGCCGACGCAGTCGGGTTTCGGAGACCGCGGCGCGGCGCTTTCGTCGGTGAGTATTAACGGCGGGGCGAACGCGCTGAACGCGAACATGCTGGATGGCAACAACAACACGCTGAGCTATGTGGGCGAGGTGTCGATTCCGCCGGCGGTTGACGCAGTGGAGGAGTTCAAGGTGCAGAGCGGGCCGATGTCGGCTGAGTTCGGGTTCACCAGCGGCGGCGCGGTCAACCTGGTCACGAAGTCCGGGACGAATGAGATTCACGGGTCTCTGTACGAATTCCTGCGCAACGACAGGTTCGATGCGCGCAACACGTTTGCGACGGTGAAACTGCCGCTGCGTTACAACCAGTTCGGCGGCGCGGTGGGCGGGCCGGCCATCAAGAACAAGCTGTTCGGCTTCTTCAACTACGAAAAGTACCTGCTGCGGCGGTCGACGCCGCGCATCGCCTCGGTGCCGATCCAGGAGTGGCGCGACGGCGATTTCAGCAACCTGCGCACGGCTCAGGGCGCGCTGATTCCGGTTTACGATCCGGCGACGACCATGCAGAACCCGAACGGAGCGGGGCTGGTACGCACGCAGTTCCCCGGCAATGTGGTACCGAAGAGCCGGTTTGACACGGTGACGCCGAAGATTCTGGCGTACTGGCCGGGGCCGAACAAGACGCCGATCAACGCCTTCACGCAGAGCCAGAACTATCAGGACGCGCAGTTGAGCACAGTGGACTGGATCCAGTGGAACGGGCGCGGCGACTACCGGATGAACGACCGCCACTCGCTGTTCGTGCGCTACACGCAAGCGCAGCACGACCCGTTCTCGAACAGCATCTTCTCCGACCAGACGGTGGGCGACGCCCGCAACGACGACCAGACCAACCGCAACGCCGTGGTGACGCACAACTGGACGATGTCGCCGTCGATGCTGAACAATCTGCGGGTGGGGATCAACCGGCAGGCGTTCGTGTTCGCCTCGCAGAGTTCGGGCGACTGGTCGGGCAAGCTCGGCTTGCCGGTGTCGATGGTGGGCCTTGCGTTCCCGCAGATGGACTTCGGCTTCGGCGCGATCGGGGGCGGGGCGCTCGGCTTCCGCAGTTCGCTGAACTGGGACGCGCAGGAGATGCTGACGAAAATCACGGGCAACCATGCGCTGAAGTTCGGCGTGAACTACCGCCTGCAGCAGGGCAGCAACCAGCAGGGAACGAACCTCGGCGGGAGCTACAGTTTCGGTGGCTTGACGACAAACCCACAGGTGCCGGCGGGCACCGGCTCGGCGCTGGCGCAAATGCTGCTGGGCGAGGTGGCCAGTTCGACCGCGCAACGGGTGTCGGGAGCGACATGGCAGGGCGCGAGCTGGAGCCTGTTCCTGCAGGACGACTGGCGCGTATCGCGGCGGCTCACGCTGAATCTCGGGCTGCGCTGGGACTGGCAGCAGAAGCCCTATGAGCGCAACGACGGCCAGATCAACTTCGACCTGAACCAGAGAGAACCCGTCACCGGCCTGCCGGGGGTGGTCGTCTTCGCCAACCGGGGCGGGCAGCCGCGCACGTTCCTAGGCGAAAGCTACAAGGACATCGCGCCGCGGATCGGCTGGTCATGGGACGTCTTCGGCCAAGGCAAGACGGTGTTCCGCGGCGGCTACGGGATCTTCTACCCGAGCACGTTCTGGCGGCCGTTCTTCGGCGACACACAGTTCTTCTCGACGACGTCGACCAACTACGCGGCCCTGGCGCCGGGTCAGCGCGCGTTCCGCTTCTCGCAGGGCTTGCCGTTTGAACCAGTGGGCGTGCCGGGCGTGGCGACGGCGCCGGGGGCGCTGCTCGGCCAGGGCGTGAACATCCGCGAGGTGAACGGACGCACGCCGATGACGCAGCAGTGGACGGCTTCGCTGCAGCACGAAATCCGCGGCTGGCTGTTCGACGCGACCTACGCGGGCAACAAGGGGAACGGGTTCATCAGCTCGAGCTACAACATGAACCAGCTCCAGGTCGACCAGCGCGTGCGATTGGGGCAGTCGCTGTTCGACACGGTGCCGAATCCGCTGGCGGGCAAAGTGCCGGGCGGGCTGGGCGCGGCTACAGTGACGCGCGAGCGCACGCTGCTGCCGTATCCGCAGTACCAGGGGGTGAACATCTTCAACCCGATCATCGGCAACTACTCGAGCCACCAGTTGCAGATCAACATCAGGCGGCAATTCCGTTCCGGGTTCTTCGCCAGTCTGGCCTACACCGGCGGCAAGCGCATGAGCGACTCGAGCGTGACGCCCACGTGGGATTTCGGCTACGAGGCGACGGGCCAGCAAGGCTTTCAGGACGGCTTCTACAACCGGCAGTTGAACCGGTCGCTGGATCCGAACGACGTCGCTCAGCGCGCCGCGGTGACGCTGCTGTACGAACTGCCCTTCGGTCCGAACAAGTTGTGGAATCCCAGCCAGCGCGCGGTGCGGATGATCGTGAGCGGGTGGCAGGTAAACTCGATCGGCATCATGCAGACCGGGTTGCCGATTTCGGTGCGCGGGGCGAACAACTTCGCCTCCGACCGGCCGAACTCGACCGGAGTGAGCGCCAAGCTCGACACACGTACGCGGACAAAGTGGTTCAACACGGACGCCTTCATCAACCCGCCCAACTTCCTGTTGGGCAACACCGGGCGCACGCTGCCGGATGTCCGCACGCCGGGCACGGTGAACTGGGATCTGTCGCTGATGAAGAACACGCGCATCACGGAACGCTGGAATCTGCAGTTCCGCGCGGAAGCGTTCAATTTCCTGAACCACGTGAACCTCGGCTCGCCGAGCGCGGGTTTCTCGGCGGGACCGGATGGAAAGAACATCAGCGCGACCTTCGGCACGATCGCGTCGGCCCGTGACGCCCGGGTGATCCAAATGGGGCTGAAGCTCCTGTTCTGATCGATCGGGCCAGGGGCGCACGCCGCGCGAGCGCGGACTCGCAGCCGGCATTTACACCGCGGGCGCGATGGGCTTCCTGCATCCGATCGCCTACCTGATGATCCGTATGAGCCGGATAACAAAGAAGACTATATGAAGCTACTCGCCATACTTGCAGCCGTGCAGCTATTCGCAGCACCACCCGAGCCCTCGCGGTGGAAGCTTGTCTTCTCCGACGAATTCGACGCCGCCGTTCTGGACACGGCAAAGTGGGGATACCGGACCGGCCCACGAATGTGGAGCGAACTGCTTCCCGCCAACGTCTCGGTGTCCGACGGCATGCTACGCATCGCGCTGCGCCGGGAGAAGGCCGGAGGCCTCGACTATACCGCGGGCGGCGTCATCTCGAAGCAGGCGTTTCGCTACGGCTACTACGAGGCGCGCATTCGGATGCCCCGCGGCCGCGGCTGGCACACCTCGTTCTGGATGATGCAGAACGGCCCCAAGGCCGGCCGGGAGGACCGTTTTCAGGAGATCGACGTTTGCGAGCAAGACTCATCCGACCATTCCAGTTACTCCACTAACTGGCACAACTACAAGCCGCATACCTCCTTCGGCTACAAACGGATTCCGGGACCCGACCTTTCCGCTGACTTTCACACCTACGGCGCAGATTTCGGCCCCGCCGAGGTTCGCTTCTATTTCGACGGGCAACTGGTCAATACGATCGACATCGCCGCCGTACCGCATTTCGACCAGCACATCTGGCTAACCTCCATTGCCGCCTGGCTTGGCCGCACGACGAGCGTGGAAGACGCCGCCCTGCCCGAGTACGCGCTATTCGACTACGTTCGCTACTATCGCCGGGAAAGTGAACCCGCGCGCCGGCCCGCGGCGCCGGATCTCGGCGCGATGATCCAGCCGGTCCCCGAATCGGCGAAGTGGATCGACCCGGACTACTACATCTGGTGCGGAAGCATGGTGCGCGGGGACGACGGCAAGTATCACCTCTACTATTCGCGCTGGCCGCGAAAGCTGGGGCACAACGCGTGGGTGACCCACTCGGAAATCGCTCACGCCGTCGGCGATACTCCCACCGGCCCGTTCCGTCACGCCGACGTTGCGTTACCGCGGCGCGGCGCCGCCTTCTGGGATGGGCTTGACACGCACAACCCGACCATCCTGCGCGCCGGCGACCGTTACTACCTCTACTACATGGGCAACACCGGCGACGACGTGGCCATGAGGGACCTCAACTGGAACCACCGCAACCGACAGCGCATCGGAGTCGCCGTGGCGGAAGGCCCGGCGGGTCCGTGGCAGCGTTTCGATACTCCGTTGATTGACGTTAGCGCCGATCCCGGCGCGCCCGACTCGCTGGTGGCGACCAATCCCACCATTGTGCGCCGTCCCGACGGCGGCTACCTCATGATTTACAAGGCCGTCGGACGGAAGCGGCCGCTCCCTTTCGGCGGACCCGTGGTGCACCTCACCGCAACCTCGGACTCGCCCACGGGCCCGTTCCGTAAGCAACTCCAGCCCATCTTTACCACGCCCGGCGTAGATTTCCCCGCAGAAGATCCCTTCGCCTGGTACGACTATGGGGCCGGACGCTACCTGGCCATCGTCAAGGACAACAACGGGCACTTCACCAAGGCCGGCAAATCGCTGGCGCTGTGGGAATCTCCCGACGGCTTCGACTGGAAGCTCTCAGAACACCCGCTCGTCTCGACCATGGACCTGAAGTGGGCCGGCGGCCGGCAGCAGAAGCTGAACTCACTCGAACGCCCGCAGTTGCTCTTCGGCCCCGACGGCAGGCCCGCGGCCCTGCTGTGCGCGGTGGACGAAGACCAGTTGCGTCCGCACTCGTTCAACATTCAGATCCCGCTTCGCATCGTCCCATGAGATGGGGCTGCTGGAGAAGTGCGGTCACGCTCGCCGCGGTGATGCTGTTACTCCCGCCGGCCCGGGCCGAGTCCCCGGCGTTGCATCTCTCACTCACGGCGCCCATCGTTCGGTGGGATGAGGCCATCCCGCTCGGCAACGGAGTGCTGGGCGGGCTGCTCTGGGGCAGCGGCGATGAAATCCGCCTGTCGATCGATCGCGGCGATCTGTGGGACCTGCGCCGGCACCCCTCCTACGTGAAGCCGGCCTTCAAATACTCGACCGTCGTCGACATGGTCAGATCCGGCAACGCGGCGAAGCTCAATCAGGAACATGCGGTGATCAGCGACTTTCCCACGCGGCTACCCGGAGCCCGGCTGGTCATTCGCCTCGGCGCCGGGGCGCAGGCTCACTCGTTCGATCTCGACATGGCGCGCGCCCTCGGAGGCGTGACGCTTGGCCCGAAGAAGTTGAAGGTCTTCTTCCCGGCCACGGAGCCGGTCGCGTTGCTGCTGGTCCCGGGCGCACCCGCATCCGTTGATCTGGTGCCCAACCAGGCTGTCCGGAAACTCGGCTACGATCCTCCGGTGCTGCGACGGGAGAATGCACGCGTGTGGCTGCTGCAGAAGGCCGCCCTCGGCCTGGAGTACGCGGTCTACGCGGTGAAGAAACCTGTTTCCGGCGGAACCCTGATTGCCGTCACCATTGCGACGAATGGCGAGGGCCGCAGTGCCGAAGACGCGGCGCGGCAGATGACGGCCCGAGCCCTCGAGCGGGGCATTGCCGCTATCCAGGCGGAGCACGAACGCTGGTGGCGCGGCTTCTGGTCGCAATCTTCCATCACACTCCCCGACGAAGCGATCGCGAGGCACTATCACCTGGTGCGCTATCTCTACGGGGCCGGGTCGCGGCCCGGCTCACCGCCCATGGCGCTGCAAGGCCTCTGGACCTCGGACGACGGGGAACTGCCGCCCTGGCGGGGAGATTACCACCACAATCTCAATACGCAACTGACCTACTGGGCCTACTTGCATGCGGGGCACTTCGATCAGGGACTGGCCTTTCTCGACTACCTCTGGAAGGTGAAGCCCGTACACGAGCGGTTTGCGAGAGAGTTCTTCGGTGTCAACAACGGCATCATCATGCCCGCAGTCACCGCGCTCGATGGTCAACCCATGGGCTCCTGGTTCCCGGTCACGCTCGAACCCACCATGGGCGCCTGGAATGCACAGGCCTTCTACCTGCATTGGCGCTACACCATGGACCGCGCCTTCCTGGCCAGCCGGGCATACCCGTACGCCAAGGCGATCGGGGAAGGACTTGCCGCGCTGCTGCAGCCCGACCCCAACGGCAGGTTGAAACTGCCGCTCTCGTCCTCTCCCGAGATTCATGGCAACTCTCCGCGCGCCTGGCTGACGCCGAATTCCAACTGCGATCTTGCGCTGCTGTCCTGGCTCTTCGGGGCCAACGAAGAGATGGCATCGGAACTGGGCGAGCCGAGGGAAGCGGAGCGCTGGAAGCTGCTCCGCGCGCTTCTGGATCCACTCTCGCTGAACGAAGCGGGTGAACTGCTGGTTGCGCCCGGCGAGCCGCTCACCGAGTCGCACCGCCATCACTCGCATCTCATGGCCATTCATCCGCTCGGCCTGGTGCACGTGGACAGCGACCAGGGCCCTCGCACCATCGCCGCATCCCTTGCCGCCAACGAAAAGCTTGGCACGGAGGAATGGTGCGGCTACAGCTTCAGTTGGATGGCGGCCATGCGCGCCCGCGTGGGTCAGGGCGACGAAGCGCTCCGCTACCTGTCCGATTACCTGGGCCGTTTCACTCGGCGGAACGGCTTTCATGTGAACTACGAAGCAAGCCAGAAGCGCGGCCGTCCGTTTACGCTGGAAGGCAACTTCGCCGCGGCGCAGGCCGTGCACGAGATGCTGCTGCAGAGTTGGGGAGGGCGGCTGCGGGTGTTCCCGGCCATCCCCGCCGCATGGAGCGGCGTAAGCTTTGACGGGTTGCGCTCGGAGGGCGGGTTTCGGGTCTCCGCCCGCCGCACAGGAGGGCGAACGCGTGAGGTTACCGTCCAGGCAACCGTCGATCAGTTGCTCCGCCTGAGGGATCCCTTCCGGGGCGGCGGCTTCGAAACCAACCTGGCTGTTCAACAGATCGAAGGCGATCTTGTGGTGGGCCTTCGCGCGGGTGAGACGCTCCGGCTCCGCGAAGTGCGGGAATGGGCGATTCGATTACCTCGTGCTCGAAGGACTTCGCCTGCTACCGCGAGGAGCTTGCCCAGCGGATCGCGCAGTCCGGCTGCTCCGTGAGATCCGTAGGCTCGCAGCGCAACCCAGGCCATCCGGAGACGACGCGCCACGAAGCGTATTGCGGAAAGGACGCCGAGTTCCTGGCGAGCCGCATGGACGAGATCTGTCGCGCAGCATATCCTGACCGAACGGAACGGCAACGCCGGGTGTCCCGTCACGAAGTAAGAATCGGCCTTTCCTGCGCTCGCTAAGCAGGAGCTTCCGGTGGTGGACGGCGACGGCCGGTTCGTTCGGGACGTGTGGGTCTCCCTGAGTGAAACGAACTTCGAAGGGCGAGTGATCGCTCGCATGATCCGAATCGCACGGAAGAGCCGCTCTGCCTTTCATCGAATTGGAGCCGACGGATCACTCGCTGGCCGTGGAGCCCAACCAGTCCTTCGAGGTGATCGCGGGAGATTCGCAGTTACTACGAAGGCAAGAGCAGGCGGCGCGCTCTTTCGATTGTCGCGGCCAGATCCGCCTCGTCAGGCAAAGCGAGTTGGTATTCACGCGCCAACACTTGGTTGGAGAGGTTGCCAAGAGCGTAATGGGCCACGGCGGCATTCTTCTCCGAGCAGAGGATCAAGCCGATGGGTGGGTTCTCGTGAGGGTGGACCCAGTGCTCCCGGGCGTAGTTCAGGTACAGGTTCATTTGGCCGGCATCGGCATGCGTGAACTTACCCAATTTCAGATCTACGATGATGAGCGATCGAAGCTGGCGGTGAAAGAGCACCAAGTCTACTCTGTACCACTCCGTTCCGATTCGCAGGCGTTTCTGACGGGCGACGAACGCGAAATCGTTGCCCAACTCCAGCAGGAACTGCTCGAGGCTATCGATGAGCGCGTTCTCAAGGTCGGATTCTGAATACTCGTCCTTGAGGTTCAGGAATTCGAGAATGAAAGGGTCGCGGACATGCGCGTCTGGGGACAGCGGGTCTTCGTCCGTCACACTCAGTGCCCTGGCTCCTCGCGTCCGTTGAAAGGCGAGGCTTGCGATCTGGCGATCGAGTTGACGGACCGACCAGCCGCCGGCTAGTGCTTCGCGCTCATAGTAGGCGCGCGCCTCCGAGTCGGAGACGGAGAGGAGCCGAACGTAATGGGACCACGGCAGGGGGAAGCCGGGCAAGGCACCGGATTTCGCAGACAGCGTCTGCGAAATTGACTTGAGCGGCGATTCCGCAGACGCCGTCTGCGGATTTGGCCAAGTCAAGTAGAAGGCCCGCATCTGTTCCAAGTTCCGCTCGGAGAAACCCCTCCCCAACTTGCCACTGAGGTCCTTGGCGAGTTTCTTTATGAGGGTCTGGCCGTAGGGAGCGCGATCCGAGCCGGATTGTTCATGCTTCACAATCCTCTCCCCAACCAGCCAGTATGTCGATGTCAACACGGCGTTGACGGATCGGACGGAGGCCAGCCTGGCCTCTTCGATGAGATTGACGACGCTGGCAAGCAATTGACCGTAGGAGGCGGTCTGTCGCCCATGGTCGCTTGGAACCAGGACACGCAGACTCTTCTTTGGCGACTTCCTCATCGCCATCCCTCAACGTGACCGCCGCCTCGGGTGCTTGTTGCGCAACGGGCCTTCAATCTGCTGTCCTCTCAAGACTTCCACAATACCGCGAGTCGAAACATGGAACCTTGCCGGATGGCGATCTCACAAGCAGCGCGAACAAGCGGACACGCGGAGGGTGCGGCCAGCAAGCCTTTCCCGCCTGAAGCCGCCAGAGCATTGGAAGGTTTTGAGAGCCGGTTCCTGTGCTTCGCAATCAGCTCAACAGGTCGCCGGTTCAATCCCGGCGGGTGGCTCCAGAACAAAATCTGTCCGGAGCGGCCGCCGCACGCGGAACCGGTGACTGCCGCCTTTCTCTCCGGCTTCCACTTTCGGGCGATAATCGAACGTCGCCATGCTTGCCGCCGGCCTCGATTTCGACAGCCGCTGCTTCACTTTTCGGCACGTACCCGAGCCCGTGCCGGAGGACGGCGAGGTTCTGCTTGAGGTGCTGGAGGGCGGCGTCTGCGGAACCGATCGCGAACTGGCTCACTTCGCGTTTGGCGAGCCGCCCGCGGGCGAACGCTTTCTGATCCTTGGCCATGAGGCGTTGTGCCGGGTGGTGGGGCCGGCGGCGGGATTCGAGCGCGGCGACCTGGTGGTGCCGCAGGTACGGCGCACCTGCCCGGCACGGTGCGTGTCCTGCCTGCGCCGCCGCCGCGACCTCTGCGTGAGCGGCCAGGCGCGCGACCGCGGGATCACGGGAGTCCACGGCTACCTGGCGCGCTGGGCCGTGGACCGGCCCGAAGATCTGGTTCGTGTTCCGGCCGCGCTGGCCGATCGCGCGGTGTTGCTCGAACCGCTCAGCGTCGTCGAGAAAGCGATCCACACCGCGCTGCGGCTGCACGAAGCCGGGCCGCGCACGGCGCTGGTGATGGGCGCGGGGCCGATCGGAATGCTGGCCGCGCTGGCTCTCTCGGCGCGCGGCTTCGAGACCGCGGTGACGTCGCTTGAACCATCAGACGAACCGCGGGTGCGCCTCCTGGCCCGCGCCGGAGTGAGGTACACGCAGGGTGTCGAACACGCCCCGAAAGCGGACGTGGTGTTCGAAGCCACCGGCTCGCCGCACGCCGCCCTGGCGGGCTTCGAGCGCCTGGCGCCACTCGGGGTCTACGCCATCATCGGCGCCTCGCAGCCGTTCGGCCGCATCCCGTTTCTCGAAATGGTGATCAACAACCAGACCGTGTTCGGTACGGTCAACGCGTCGCCGGCGGCCTTCGACTCCGCGGTGGAGGACCTGGCCCGCTTCGACAGCGGAATCACGGACGCGCTCATCGAGCGGCGCACCTTCAGCGCGCTCACCGAGTCCATCCTCGGCGCGCCGGGCGGCGCGGTGAAACTGGTGCACCGCGTGAGCGAGTGAGTACACTAGGGGTCGATGACCGCGCTTCGCCACGCCATCTGTAACGAGGTTTTTCAGGGCTGGAAGTTCGCCGACGCCTGCCAGGCGATTCGTGGGGCGGGCTACACCGGGATCGAAATCGCGCCCTTCACGCTCGCCGAATCGCCCGGCGATGTCACTGCCGCGCAGCGCACCGAGTATCGCCAAACGATGGCCGACTCGGGCCTCGTCTTCGTCGGCCTGCATTGGTTAATGGTGTCCCCCAAGGGCCTTCACGTCACGACCCCCGACACCGCGCTGCGCCAGAAGAGCTGGGACCACATCCGCCTGCTCATCGATCTGTGCGCCGATCTGAAAGGCGGCGCGGGCGGCCTGATGATCTTTGGTTCGCCCTTCCAGCGGGGGACCACCGGAGGCGCGACGCGCGCGGAAGCGATGAAGCGGTATGAGGAGGGCCTCGCCGCCGTGGCCCCGCAAGCGGGAGCGCGAGGTGTGACGATTCTCGCCGAAGCATTGCCCATCGGCCAGTGCGACGTCCTCAACAGTCTTGACGAAGCAGCCGGTCTCGTCGACCGGATCGCCAGCCCGGCAATTCAAACCATGTTCGACACTCACAACGCCGTTGACGAAACCGAGCCCCACGCCGCGCTGATCGAGCGCCACTTTTCCAAGATCCGTCACGTGCACATCAACGAGATGGACGGCCGCCATCCAGGCGCCGGGGACTACGACTTCGGTACCCTTTTCGCCGCCCTCCAGCGCCTCCAGTACCGCGGCTGGGTCTCGCTCGAAGTCTTCGACTTCACGCCCGGCGCCGAGAAGATCGCCTGCGACAGCCTGCGGTACGTCGAATCGGTGAGCGCCCATGGGTAAGGCCGTCGTCACGGGCGGGGCGGGGTTCATCGGCTCGTCGCTGGTCCGCCACCTGCTCGCGCACTCCACGCACGAAGTCGCGGTGGTGGATAACTTCTATTCGGGCAAGGACGAGAACCTCGCCGAGATCCGCGCGCGCATCAGCGTGACGCGCGCCGACATCCGGGATTTCGAAGCCACCAAAGCCGCGCTGGCGGGCGCGGAGCTGGTCTTTCACTTGGCGGCGATCCCTTCCGTCCCGCGATCCATCGCCGACCCCGTGCCTTCGCACGAATCGAACATCGACGGCACGTTCAACGTCTATCGGGCGGCTCGCGAGAACGGCGTGCGCCGCGTGGTTTATGCGGCATCGTCGTCCGCATACGGCGATACCGAGGTGCTGCCCAAAGTGGAGACGATGACGCCGAATCCGAAGTCTCCTTACGCCGCGCAGAAGCTGATGGGCGAGCACTACGCTTCGGTCTTCCACTCCTGCTTCGGCCTGGAGACGGTGTGCCTCCGGTTCTTCAACGTCTACGGCCCGCGGCAGGATCCCTCCAGCCCGTATTCCGGCGTCCTCTCGTTGTTCCTCAAGGCGCTGGTGCAGCGCACCTCGCCCACGATTTTCGGCGACGGCGAGCAAAGCCGCGATTTCACCTTCGTGGAGGATGTTGCGGCCCTCTGCTGGCGCGCCGCCAACGCACCGGGTGTGGCGGGCCGGGTCTACAACGCCGGCAACGGCAATCGCTACACGCTGAATGAACTGTGGGCGCTGCTCCAGCGGATTGAGGGCGTCGCGATCCCGGCGCAGTACGGTCCGCCGCGCGCGGGCGACGTTCGCCACTCCCAGGCGGACACGACGCGCGCCCGCACCGACCTCGGCCACGCGCCGGAGGTATCGATCGAAGAAGGCCTGCGCCGCACGCTGGCGTGGTTCCGTTCCTCCGGCCCGGTGCTAAGATGAGGAAGGCAACACGCTATGCCGTTTCTCCAGAACCAGTTCGAGAGAAATTTCCTCACCACGTCGGTCGACTACGTCTTTAACTGGGCGCGCAAGGGGTCGCTGTGGCCGCTGACCTTCGGCCTCGCCTGCTGTGCGATCGAGATGATCGCCTCCAGTTGTTCGCGCTTCGATATTGCGCGCTTCGGCGCCGAGGTGTTCCGCCCCAGCCCGCGTCAGTCCGACCTGATGATCGTCGCCGGCACGGTGACGCTCAAGATGGCGCCTGTTCTGCGCCGGATTTACGACCAGATGCCCGACCCGAAGTGGGTTCTCTCGATGGGAGCCTGTTCGAGCGTGGGCGGCCCTTTCAATACCTATAGCGTTCTCCAGGGCGTCGACCGGATTGTGCCCGTCGACGTGTATATCACCGGCTGCCCGCCGCGGCCGGAAAACCTTTTCTACGGCCTGCTGAAGTTGCAGGACAAGATCGATCAAGCGACCACGTTGGGCCGCCGGCCGACCGAAGTCCGGCTGGACGATTCGATGCTCGAAGACTTCAAGAAGCAGGTCATGGTGGCGCAGATTCAGAACCCTGTCGCCGAAAGCCCGCTTGTACTGCCGAGATAACAACGGAGTCTATCACTCGCGGCTCCTGGCCGCGCAGCCCTGGCTCGACCACGGCTTTGGCACGCGCGCCGCGGACCCGCCGCGGAGCGCGATCACGCTGAAGCAGATTCACTCCGATCGCATTCTGCGTGTGGGCGACCGGCTGCACTCCTGCGAGGGCGACGCGCTGATCACGTCGCATCCGGGGACGTTCGTGGCGGTGAAGACCGCGGATTGCGTTCCGATCCTGATCGCGGACCCCGAATCGCACGCGGTGGCGGCGGTGCACGCCGGCTGGCGCGGGACGGTGCTCGGAATTGCCGTGAAGACGTTGCGGCGGCTGGAAGCCGAATTCCGCGCGGACGCGGGGAAACTGCTCATCGCGATCGGCCCGTGCATTGGCGGGTGCTGCTATGAAGTGGGGCCCGAGGTGGCGCAGCAGTTCCAGGAACTGCTGCCGGAACGGGACGATCTGGATGCCCGGACGCGCCTGGACCTGGCTGAGGTGAACCTGCGGCAACTCTGTGAAGCGGGTGTCCGCCCCGATCACATCTCGATCGCCAGGCGATGCACGCTCTGCGGCGGCGAAGAGTTCCATTCTTTCCGGCGGGATCGGGAACGGGCGGGGCGGATGCTCTCCGTGATCGGCCTGCCTGCCTGAAAGCGCATACTTGAGAAAACAAGAAGGGCGCGGGAACCAGCCCCGCGCCCTTGCTTTTCCGACAACCGAAGAACTCTGATGCTTCCAGGCCGGGTTAGGCGGCGTGTACCAGCAACTCTTCGAAGTTCTCGTTGCCTTCTTCGATCTGGTGGCGGTCAGCCTGCTCCTGGCACTGGATGCAGTACGGCGTAAAGGGCACGGCGTTCAGCCGTTTCGGGCTGATCTCTTCTTCGCAGTGCACGCAGATGCCGTAGGTGCCCTCCTCAATGCGGCGCAGCGCCGCGCGCACGTTGCGCAGGAGGTTGGACTCGCGGTCCAGGGTGCGGATGGCCAGTTCACGCTCACCGGCGAGCTGAACCTCATCCAGCGCGTCGGGCGTTTTTTCGATTGCGATGCCTTCACGGTTCCGGACGACCTGGGCGAGTTCCGCCTGCCGGGTCTCCAGAATGTCCTTGTATTTGTTCAACTCGGTCTTCGTCATGGAAGTTCTCCTTCGGTCTTCGTTTTTGTTTTATTGTTCTTTCTTCATCTTCGGTCCGTACGTCCCGGCCGAAACTACATAGACGCTCGCGGCCCAAAAAAGTTTCAACATCTTAGTGTGTCCCGCTAATGTTTTGTGCGCATCATAGGGCACACTGAAGACACCGCAAACGAGGCTCCGGGGTGGCACCCGGGAGCACCGCTCATGATATCACAAGCCGACAGCAATTCAAGTGCCAACTTTGGGTTGGCCCCGTTCGACGGTTTCGTCCACCCGGCGTCCGTTCTCACCGTTCCTCTCTTTCAAGAAGACTGCGTATCATATCGGTTCGATACGCGCGGTTGATTAGGACGTAGTGTAATTGACGAAAGATCTTTCCGGAAGTTTCAAGCACCTCGACGAATAATGTGTTCGCGAGGCGGAAAAAATCCCGGAAATATCTAACGCGAGGCCGGCGCCGCCCGGCGGCTCAGCGGACCGCGAACGTCCCGAAGACGAACCCCAGGGGGCGCTGGTCGCCGGGAGTGGAATACGGCCGCCCGCACTCCACCGTCACCTCGATCGCTTCGCGGCCGGTGGCCGCGGCCGGGAGCGCCCAACTGGCCTCAAACGCACCGGCCCTCGTAATCGATTGAAACGGAAGCGCTTCTCCATCCACCCACACCCGGATCGGCAACGGGCCCGCAGCCATCTGGACGTCAGCGACGAAGCCCGCCAACCAGAGCCGTTCCGCCGCGTGGCGCGGCCCGCCCACGCGCAGGGTGGCTTTGGGCCCGCTCCACCGCTGTCCGGTCTCCAATTCATACCAACCGGCGCCGAGCAAATCGTCGAACATCCGCTGCCCGGCGTCGACGAAACGGGGCGTGCCGGCGCTCCACTGCGGCGCGACCACGTTCCGGAAATGGGATGTTACATTCCTCAACCGTTCGTTTTCGGCCTGGTAGACGACGGCCAGGTCGCGGTCGAGCGCCCTGCGGGCCAGGTCCGGAGAGAGGATGTAGGAATCGATCGGACCGATCTCCGGGTGCTGGTCGATCGAGCGCTCGGAGCCGGGAACCAGGTATACGTCGTTGACACCGTACAGCCGGAACGGACGGTCGTAGACACCCGCCCAGAAGGCGTCCCCCTCCAGGCCGGCGAGCAGAATCGTCTTTCCCTTGTGCAGCTCCGCGGCGCGCGCCACCCCGAGCGAAAGAGTACGGACTTTGCGCCCGCGATCGAAGTGCCACCGGGCGACGCTGCGGCTGACCGGAATCGTCAGATAGAGGTAGGCGAGGGTGAGCCCGAGCGCGAGCGCGGCCGTCGCCTGCGAACGCCGCGCCAGGGAAGCGAGCCCCCAGGCGGCCAGGATCGCCAGCCCGATCGAGGGCATGACCAGGTAGTAGTCGGTGACGTGGTCGCGCAGCGGGAGGACGGGAGCGAGCACCCCCAGGAACCATACCAGGCAGAACACCCCGGTGAGGTCGCGCCGCTTCGCACGCCACGCTGCGAAGCCCGCCAACAGCGCGGAAAATCCGAGCGTCACCGCGGGGGCGAACCACTCGGCTTGCGGCCGGATCTGCACGAACCGCCCCGCCCCCAGCGCCCAGTGCCAGTAAGTGAGCAGCGTCCACGGCAGCGCCCCGTCGAAATGCATCATATAGGGCGTGGCGGTTTGGGGCGGCGCCACCGCGCGATGCACCACGAAGTAGAGCACCGACACGGCGGCGAGCGGCACAGTGCGCGGGAAGTGGCGCCGCGAGCACAGCAGTGTGTAAGCGCCCGCGAGCGCCGGATACACTACGTTGAACTCATTCGCGCCGAACCCCAGTACAAAGACTCCGAACTGCAGCCAGTAGTAGCGCGCCCGTCCGGTCTCCACCCAGGCCAGGAACAAGCGGAACGCGGCCAGCAGGAAGAACGCGCACAGAACCTGGTTATAGGCCGACGTCCACGACATGGGCACGCTGAACGCCGGATTCGCCACCCACAGCACGGGCGCGAGCACGCCCGCCACCCAGGAACCGGTCAGCCGCCGCGCGATGGAGCCGAGCAGGGCGAGGTTCGCGAACTGGGTGGCGAAGACCCAGATGCGGTAGGGCAGCGCCTCCATCCCGAACGCCCAATGGAAGAGCATGAAGAATCCGCGCTCGCTCCACGGCCGGATGGACCCCTGGGCCATGGGTGCGAACATCGAGCGGAGGAAGCTCGGCCAGTCCTCCACGTGCTGGCGGAGGAAGAGCCAGGCGAAGTCGTCCTGCTGGAACCAGGCCTTCAGGCCGTACCAGTAAATCCAGAGACAGAGCAGGCACGGGCCGAGCCACGCGGCCACGGCCAGGCCGCGGCGCTTCACTTCGCCTCGAAACCGATGGAGGTGGCGATGACGCCGAGCTCACGCTGATCGGCCGCGCTCGGGGGAAGCGCTTTGTCGAGTGAGAACTCGAGCACCACCGCGTCCTTGCCGAGCACGGTCGCGGGCACGTCGCGGGTGTAGTTCTGCTCGCCCGGCTTGGCGAAGGTCTCCGGCGCCAGGGCCGTTCCGCCCACGTTGGCGGCCAGCGTCACGGGGCCCGTCTTCGTGAACACCGCTTCGGGAAACGCGAACTTGAAAACCAGCGTCGCGCCCTTCTGCGCCGCCCCGGCCGGAGGCCGCAGCGTCACCGCGAACTTGCCCGCGGTCCAGCGCCAGGCGTTCCCTTCGACGTCATAGAAGCCGCGGGCCAGTTGGGTGGCCGTGCGCGGATCCGCGACGTGCACCACGCTGGCCAGCACCGTTCCTTCTTCTTGCGTCGCTTCCACCACCACGCGATCGCGGCGCTTGCAGGAAGCAGCGGCGAGCAGAGCCGCGAACACCAAACACACTGTCAGTCTGCGCATTTTTCGACTTCAACCAGACAACTATAAAACGTAGCCCCGCCGCCGATGTCGGTCAGGCGGTCCGAGGTGAGAATGTTCGCGTTGCGCCGCTGGCCGCTGTTCCGCAGCCAGCGGATGCCTGGAATGCGAACCACACCGGGCTGCACGCTGCCGTTGACGTGCGCTTTGAGGGCCAGGCTCCCGCGCGCGTTGAAGACCCGCACGGGGTCGCCCTCTTCGATCCCTCTCGCGGCGGCGTCCGCCGCGTGCAGGCAGAGCAGGCCGGAGTCGCGGTCCACGGCTTCGCGGTAGCCGAACGTGGAGTTCATCCCGTCGTCGTGCTTGCCGGCGATGAGCTCGAGCGGATACTTCGCCCGCAACTCCTGCGAGCCGTGCCGCGACTCCACGGGCGGCTGGTAGCCGAGCTCCGAGGCGTCGAGATCGCACTTGCCGGAGGGCGTGCCGAAGCCGCCGTTCGCGTAGGGCAGAAACGGCTCGCCCTCCGCCGACACCTTGAGGCGGACGCGGCGTTTCGCCTGCAATTCGTCGAGCGTGATGCCCGCCAGGTACGGGCTGGGCGAATCGAGCGTCTGCCGGATCACGTCGTCCTCGCTGTCCCGGAGCGCGCGGTCGTTGAATCCGAGCCGCTCCGCCAGCAGGCGGAATACTTCGAAGTTCGACTTCGCTTCCCCCGGCGGCGCCAGCGCGGGACGCGCCATCTGGATGTAGTGATGCCCGTAGGAGAAGTAGAGGTCCGTGTGCTCGAGGAACGTGGTGGCCGGCAGCAGGATGTCGGCGTAATCGGCGGTGTCGGTCTGAAACTGTTCGAGCACGACGGTGAACAGGTCCTCGCGGCGGAGCCCTTCGAGCACCAGCGATTGCCGCGGCGCCACCGCCGCCGGGTTGGAATTGTAGACCACCATGGCCATTACCGGCGGATCGTTCCGTTCGGTCAACGCGCGGCCCAACTCCGTCATGTTCACGATCCGCGCGGGCCGCCCGAGCGGCGACTCTAACTGCAGGTCCGGCCGCTCCAGCGCGTCGCGGTTGATCTGAAACGCCCCCGAAGAGGAGAGATGAACGCCACCGCCGGCGTACCGGAACTGGCCCGTGATCACCGGCAGCAGCGACACGGCGTGCACTGCGCGGCCGCCGCGTTCGGAACGCTGAATCCCGTAGTTCAGCCGAATTGCAGCGGGCTTCGCGGCGGCGTACTCGCGAGCCAGGGCCACGATTTCGTCTTTGCCGATGCCGGTCAACGCGGCCACCTTCTCCGGCGGGTACTCGGCGGCGCGGGCGCGCAGCGAATCGGCGTTCTGCGTGTGGGCGCTCAGGTAGGCCCGGTCCTCGAGGCCCTCGCCGAAGATCACGTGCATCAGTCCCAGCGCCAGCGCCAGGTCGCTGCCCGGGTTGATGGCGAAATGCCGGTCCGCCAGGCGCGCCGTGCGGGTCGCGATCGGATCGATTGCGTAGAATTTCGCGCCCCTTCGGCGCGCCTCCACGATGAACGGCCAGAGGTGGACGTTGTTGCCGTGGATGTTCGCGCCCCAGGCGATGATCAGTTTCGCCTGCGGGAACTGCTCGAATTCCGTCGCGAGGCGGTTACCGAACGCCGCGACGGAGCCCGCGGCGCCGGCCGAAGCGCAGATCGTACGGTCCAGCCGCGAAGCCCCGAAACGGTGGAAGAAGCGCCGGTCCATGCCCGAGCTTTGGAGGTAGCCGAGCGTGCCGCCGTAGCTGTAGGGCAAGACGGCCTCAGGCCCAAACTCGAGGGCCAGGGAGCGCAGGCGCGAGGAGATGGTGTCCAGCGCTTCGTCCCACGTGATTCGTTCGAAGCGCCCTTCGCCCTTGGCGCCCACCCGCTTCTGCGGATAGAGCAGGCGGCGCGGCGAGTACTCGCGTTCCAGGTACTGCGCCACTTTGCCGCACAGGAAACCCCGGGTCACCGGATGGTCCGCCTCGCCGCGCAGCCGCGTGGCCTTGCCGTTTTCGATATTGAGGAGGAGGCCGCAGGCGTCCGGACAATCCAACGCGCAGACGGAGTGGCGTGTCTCTCCCATCTTCAAAGTATACTGTGGCAACCATCCGGGATCGGTTTGCGTCCAACCCGTGTAAACTGTGGGCGGGAGCGATCCTTCATGAAGCTAACGGCGTTGCTTGTTGTTGGTACCCTGGCGGCCGCAGTACTCTGCGCGCAGCCCCGGCGCGGCGGTGCGAGCGGCGGCGGGTACGGCCCCGGCACGTGGACGCCGCAGCGCCCGGTGGGAACCTGGACCGCGCCGCCCGCGCCCACCTTCGGCCACGGCTTCGGCAATGTCGTGTTTCCCGGAGGGGTGCGGCCGGGCATCGCCAACCCCTGGGGCGGGGATTCGAGCTTCGCCCAGCGTCTTGGCGCAACCGTCGGCGGTTGGCCGCCCTACACCGGCGCGCCCATCGGCGCCGGCCGCGGGGTAACCGCGGTGGTACCGGTGCCCGTTTTCGCGGGCGGCGGCTTCGGCTACACGGGCTATCCGCAAGTCCAGACGCAGCCCAACGTCATTGTGGTCGCGCCCCAGGGCTGGGCGCCCCCGATGCAGCAGGCTCCGCAGGTGGTCATCAATCAGCACTACACGCCGGACACGGCGAAGCCGGTGATGCGCGAGTACACGGCGCCTTCGTCGCTTCCGCCGCCCGAAGCCCCCGCAGCCGGCGCGCCCGCCAGCGCCGCCGATGAGCCCGCCACGATCTTCCTCATCGCCTTCCGCAACGGAACGATTCAAGCCGCCTACGCGTATTGGACCGAAGGACAGACGCTGCACTACGTCACCACGAAAGGCAGCCACAACCGGGCTACCCTCGACCAGATCGACCGCGAATTGTCGGAGCGATTGAACCGGGAACGGAAGGTGGAGTTTTCGCTCGAACGAGGCCCCGCGCCGCGCTAAAGCACGCCCGCGTGCCGCTTGAGAATCTGCTGCAGGTTCTGCGAGAACGCGCTCCGCGCCATCACCATGTTGCAGCCCGCTTCGTGCGCCTGCTGCTTCAGATCCCCTTGCACGTGCGACACGAAGCCCATCAGGCTGATGCCCTTGGTTTCGGCGCTGCTCTTTAGTTTGCCGATGATTTTCAACGGCGCAGCCGCGGCGAAGTTCAGATCCAGAATGATCAGCAGGGGCTTCAGTTTCCCCTTCTCGATCGCGTCTTTCTCCGACTTCACGAACTCCACTTCCAGGCCCGTCCGCTTAGCTGCGTCGGAGATCTTGACCGTGAAGAACAAGTCCTCCACGACCGCGAGAATTCGCTTCTTATCCTGCATGGCCCACCTGATATACCTGTCGCCCCAAAAAACGTGAAACGGTTGAAATGTTTTCGGTTCCAGTCCCTTGTTCGTTTCGATGCCCGGGGCGGGAGGGGAACCTAGATCTTATCCATAACGCCCCGGAGGATGCAACCGGGCCTTCCGGGCGCGAGACTTCCCGGGGGTGTATAAAATAAGGCTCAGTCATGCGCCGAGCCTCTCTCCTTTTATGCGCCGCCGCCCTGGCCGGTTCACTCGGCGGCCAAGGGCAGCAGGCCGCCCCGCCGTCCGCCGCTTCGGCCAACAACCCGCTCATCCGTCTGACCACCCAGGAGGTCCTCCTCGACCTCGTAGTTCGCGACAAGCGCGGCCGGACTCTTCGCGACCTGGCGGCGGGCGAGATCGAGGTCTTCGAGGATGGCCAGAAGCAGCCGGTGCGATCGTTCCGCCTGGTGACGGGCGGCGATCTGGCGGGCCCCGAGACGCAGCGCGGGCCCGCTGCTCCAACGGCCTCGCCCGTGCGCTCCTTCAATCCGTTGCGGCAGGTCCGGGTGGTCACGCTCGCGTTCGAGCGGCTGGGGCCCGATGGGCGCGCCCTGGCGCGGCAAGCGGCCCTCGATCTGCTCCGCAACCCGATCGGTCCCAACGAGTTCGTCGGCGTGTTCAACGTCGATCAGCGGCTCGCCATTTTGCAGCAGTACACCAATGACCTCGACGCGGTGAAGCAAGCCGTCGATAAGGCCACGTCGGCCAACTACTCGCTCTACGCCGAGGACTCGGCGCGTATCGCCGGGGATCTGCGCGGCGTCTCGCAGATGGATCAGATGGACGCCGCCTCGATGGCCGCCTCGGCCTCGGGCGCGCCTTCGGCGGGACAGATGGGCGCGATGGTGGCCGCCCAGATGGCGCGCATGACGCTCAACATGCTCCAGTTCTCGCAGATGCTCGACCGCGCGCAGCAGGCCCAGTCCTCCATCTATTCCCTCGCGGCGCTGATCCGCGAGCAGAGCCGCCTGCCCGGCCGCAAGACGCTGCTCTTTTTCACCGAAGGACTGAACGTTCCCCCGAACATGACCGACCAGTTCCGCAACATCATCAGCACCGCCAACCGCGCGAACGTGAGTGTCTACGCGGTGGATGCCAAGGGACTGCTCACCGCCGCGCGCAACACCTCGTCGGGCGCGATGCTCCAGCAGGCCACGCGCGCCATCCAGGCCCAGCAAACCACCGGGAGCCGGGGCGGCGCCGTATCGCCCGAGCAGGCGCGGGCGATCGACATGGCCGAGGAGAGCCTGCGGGCCAACGTCGAGAATAACCTTCAGGAACTGGCCGAGGAAACGGGGGGCATGCTGATCTCCAACACCAACGACCTACGGCTGCCCCTGCGCCAGGTGAGCGAGGATATCGGAACCTATTACGAGCTCTCCTACAGCCCCTCGAGCGAGCGTTTCGACGGCAAGTTCCGCCGGATCCTCGTCAAGGTCGCCCGCCCCGACGTGAAGGTGCAGACACGGAGCGGTTATTACGCCGTTCCGACGCTGGGAGGCGAAACGCTCCTGCCGTTTGAGGTCGCCCTGCTGAACGCGTTGAGTTCCACACCGCCGCCGCGCGCCGTGTCGTACCGGTCCGCCGCCATTCCCTACGTCAGCAAGGCCGGCGCGCAGGCCGCCTCGGTGGTCATCGACGTGCCGCTCGATCAAATCCAGTTCCGCAAGGAGGCGGAGAAGGGCGTTTACTCGGCGCACTTCTCGGTGATGGCCATTGTCAAGAGCCAGAGCGGGGAGATCATCACCAAGTTCAGCCGCGACGTTCCGACGCAAGGGCCGCTCGCCAACCTGGAGGCGGTCCGCGCCAGCCGCTTCATTTACACGCAGCGGACGGAGTTGCCGCCCGGCCGCTACACGCTGGAGACCTCCGTGCTCGACCGCGCCGCGGAGAAAGCCGGTGCCAAGCGCCAGGCCCTGGTCGTCGCGCCGCGAAAGGGCCTCTCCATGAGCGGGCTCGCGTTCGTACGGTCGATGAATCGCGCCGAAGCCCACCCGGCGGACGTCCTCGACGATCCCTTCGAGGTTCCTGCCGGGCGCATCACACCGGGCCTCGACGACACGGTGAAGGCCGGGAAAGACGCCGCGCTCGCGCTCTACTTCACTCTCTATAGCGACCAGCGGTCCACCGAGCCGACGGTGCTCGCCATCGAGTTCCTCCAGGACGGGAAGCCCGTCGCGCGGGCCGAACCGCAGTTGCCGCCCGCCGACGAACACGGCCGCATCCCCTACATCGCCAACTCGTCGTTGGGGAGTCTGAAGCCGGGCCAGTATGAGATTCGCGTCACCGCGCGCCAGGGCGTGGCGGCCGTTCAGGACCACACGTACATCACGGTCGTCGAGTAGTTACCGGGACTGGCGCGATTCGCGGTCTGAGATGTCGTCCACGGCGATCGCGTACAGCGAAGCGTAATTGCGGCTGGGCGCGAAGGAGAGTTCCAGTTTCCCCTGGGCGTTCGGCATCAGCCCGTCGTAGCGGGCCACCAGCGCGCGATTGGCGCCGACTCTGCGATACACGTCCAGGTCCTTCTCCAGCGCCACGCCATTGCAGAACACGTCGAACACCCGCGAGCCCGCGCCGCCGCCCCCACCGTTCTCAGGGCCGAAGTGTTTCTCCGCGAGGTACAACCGCAGCGAGTACGTGCCCGCGGCCACCGGAAGCGCATAGCTGAAGTGCCCGTACCGCTCGCGCTCGAAGAGGCCTTGATCCGCGCTGCCGGTTACCGGGTACTCATGCGTGCCGTGCTGCCCCCCCTGCCAGTAGTCGTCCGGCTGCCACAGTTGCCCCAGGGAGTCGGTCACAGTCCGGGGGAGCATGGTCAGGCGTATGGGGTTCATTCTGCCCTTGTGGCTCGGGACCAGTTCGATCGCATTCACCAGCGCTTTGCCCCGTGCTCCGATGAACCGCAGGTGCAGGCGTCCGTCCTTCGCCGGCAGTACATCCTTGAACACCCGGATCTCGGCGATGCCCGGGCCGTTTGCGTCGGAGACGATATCGAAATCGCCCAGGATCCGCTCGTCGTTCAACGCGACGTGGAAGACGCGGCTATTCTCACCCCCGCCGCCCAACATCCCCGGCCCGTAGGTGGTCTCGACGAAGTGAAGCCGCAACTCGTAAGGGCCCTTTTCGATCGGAATCTCGTAGACGAAATCGCCCGTGCGCCCGCCTTGGTACGGCGTTGGGTCGGAGGCGCGCGCCACCTGGGCGAGCGGCTGTTCGAACGCTTCGCCGCCCTTGAAGTACCGGTCCGCTTCCCAGACGCGGCCGAGCCGGTCCGTGAGCTCGCGGCGGCGCCCGGCGAGAATCCGAACGGCCGTGCCCGGCGCGGGGCCGATCAAGCCCTCCTCGCGCGGGGCCGGCGCCGAGGCGCGCGCCGTGTCCGAAGGGCGCTCCTTCCGGACCACGAAAACCGCCAACGCCGCCACCGAAACGGCGACCATGATCCAGGGCAACCAACGCGTGATGACGCGGGTCGCCGCCCGTGACGGCGCTTCGGCAGCAACCGATTCGTGCGCTTCGGAAGCGGTTGAGGTAGCGACTGCGTCCATCCGGACGAACTGCGGCACATACGAACCCGACGGGAGTTGGATCTGGACCGGCTGGAGGCGCCCGTCGCTTTCGTAGTAATCGCGGAGTTTCTTGCGCAATCGATGGATCTCGACGCGCGCGCTGGCATCCACCGAAGGGTCGAAGTCGATGGACCTCCCCAGGACGTCGATCGCGATGTTGTATTCCTTGATCTCTTGCGCGTGGCCGGAGAAGTACTTCGAACAGAGATAGGAAAGCAACAACGCCGACCGGGGAGACCGCGCAAAGAGATGGGAGGCCAGAACGGCGTCGAGCGCCACTCTTGCCTCGCCGCGGCCTGCGGTTGCGATTTGCGCCACAGACATCTGAGCGGGGATTGTATCACGTGGCGTCCAGAATGCAACGCCCCCTCCCCGACGTAGCATCTTCGCGCAACGGGCACCCTTTTCACGTTACTTGACCTCGTTCGGATGTTGGTACGCGATTCGTACAAAAGCCACTTATCGGCGTGGTGAAGCTGTGTGACGTTCGGCAACGGCTTGTCACTGGACGCTAGTAGATACCAACTATAGACTCTACCCATGCGTTTACACGTGAACGGGATTCCCGCTCGTGTCTTCAAAGGGGGATGTGACATGGTCCGGTCTTCGCTCAAACGGGTTGCCCTGGTGGCCCTGCCGCTTCTGGCGGCGTTCACCCTGCCGGCGCAGAACTTCAACGGTCTGCTCACGGGCATCGTTTCGGACGCCACCGGCGCAGTGGTGCCGGGAGCCACGGTGGTACTGAAGAATGTCGCCAGCGGCGACCTCCGCCGCAGCGTGACCAATAGCGACGGCTTCTTCTCCATCGCCGCCGTCCCGCCCGCCACGTACACGGTCACGATCGAGGCGAAAGGCTTCAAGAAGTATGAGCTCAAGAACGTCGCCTTCAGCGCCAACGACAAACGGAACCTGAGCGACATCACCCTGGAGGTGGGCGAAACCACTTCCACGGTCGAGGTCACCGGCACCGTTGCCGACATCACTCCGGTCGACTCCGGAGAGAAGTCCTCCGTGATCTCCACGCAGCAGCTCCAGAACGTGGCCGTGGTCGGCGCCAACGCCGCCGAGTTCATCAAGATTCTCCCCGGGATGGCGCTCACGGGCGGTACTCAGACCTCAACCGGGTACGCGGGCGAGATCGCGGGCACCAACAACGGGCCGATCGGCTCGTTCTCGGCAAACGGCCAGCGCACCGGGGCGATGGACATCACCTCCGACGGCGCCAACGTCATTGACCCCGGTTGCAACTGCGGCCAGGCCGTCAACGTAAACGTCGACATGACCCAGGAGATGAAGGTCTCCACGTCCAACTTCGGCGCCGACGCGGCCAAGGGCCCGATCCTGATTCAGGCCGTCGGCAAGTCCGGAGGACGCGACTTCCATGGCCAGGGCTTCTTTTACGCCCGCCACGCCGTGATGAACGCCAACGACGCGCTGAACAACTCGCGCGGCCTCGGCCCTGACGGCAAGATGCTCGCCCCGCGGCCCAACACGAAGTACCTCTATCCGGGTTTCACGCTGGGCGGGCCGGTGCTGATCCCCGGCACGGACTTCAACAAGAAGCGCGACAAGCTCTTCTTCTTCTTCGGCTACGAATACTACAACCAGACCGTTGACAACGGGATCTACCAGTCCTTCGTGCCGACCGCCGACATGAGGCGCGGCATTTTCTCGCAGTCGAGCATCGACGCGCTGCGCGGCGCGCAGTCTATCGGCTACCAGGTGGAGGGCGCGGCCAACACTTACCCGAACGGAATCATCCCCGCCAGCGCGATCGACCGCAACGGCCAACAGTTGATCAACCTCTACCCCGGGTCCAACGCCAGCGTCCAGTCCACCGGCGGCTTCAACTTCGTCAACGTGTCGACCAAGCCGCAGAACGCCTACCAGCTTCGTCCCCGGGTGGATTGGAGCATCAGCGACAACACCAAGGTCTTCTTCAGCTACAACCGCCAGCGCGATACCGCTTACTATCTCGACACGCTCTGGTGGCGTCCGGACCCCACCGTCCCCTATCCGACGCGGATTATCGCCGCCAACGAGTCCGACTCCATCTCTGCGAACCTGACGCACGTCTTCAGTCCTACGCTGACGAACGAGCTCGTGGTCACCTACACCTACCTCAACCTTCCGAATTCGTTTGAGGACCCCTCCAAGGTGGACCGCGCCGCGCTCGGCATCCAGTTCCCGACGCTGTTCAAGAACAGCGTTCCCCAGATTCCGACGCTGACCGGCTGGGGCGGCGGCTTCGCGAACCTGATCCAGCCCAGCGGCTACCAGCTCACCGGTTCGCTGTACGCCAAGAAGACCCTGCCGAACATCGCCAACAACCTGTCCAAGGTCTGGGGGACGCACACCGCCAAGTTCGGTTTCTACTGGCAGTCCACAACCAACGATCAGCCCTCCAGCGAGAACGCCAACGGGCAATTGATTTTCGCCAACTGGGGCGGTAACACGTCGGGCAACGCTTACGCCGACCTGCTCACCGGGCGCATGGCCCAATACGCGGAGCGGAACAAGGACGTGCTGTTCGTCATGAACTACCGGCAGATGGACTTCTATGGACAGGACTCGTGGAAGGTCACCCGCCGGCTGACGCTCGACTTCGGCCTGCGCCTGTCGCACCTCGGGCCGTGGCGCGACACCCGCGGCAGCGGCTTCGCCGTTTTCGATCGCGCGCGCTACAGCAACAACCCAGCCGACGTGAACAAGCTCACGGGCATCGTGTGGAACCAGCTCGACACGAGCATTCCGCTCTCCGGCGCTCCGAGCCGCGCGCTCTTCTACAATCCGCGGTTCGGCATGGCGTGGGACATCTTCGGCAACGGGCAGACGGTGATGCGCGGCGGCTGGGGCGTCTACCGCTTCCACGACGAGCAGAACGTCGTGGCCGGCGCGCTCGGCATCACGCAAGGCTCATTCGGCTACACCACGCCCACGGCCGTCACCTTCCAGGAGATCGGCGCCATTCAGGCGAGCTTCGTCGCACCGGGCGGCGTCACCGTGCTCGATAAGAACGACAACCGCCAGCCGACCACCCGGAGCTACAGCTTCACGATCTCCCAGAAGATGCCCTTCAAGTCCCTGCTCGAAGTGGCATACGTGGGCAACGAAAGCTACCATTTGAGCAACTGGAACAATGGTTTCGGCGGCCTGAACCTGCTACCGGCCGGTACTCTGTTCCGCACTCCGGGCCAATTCACTTCGGACAATAACTACGCTCCCAACGCCGACCCGCTCCGCCCGTTCCGCAATTACCAGAGCATCAAGGTGATCAACCACGAGATGTTCTCGAATTACAACTCACTTCAGGTGAGTTGGAACAAGCAGACGGGCAAGGTGAATTACATGGTGAATTACACCTTCGGCAAGTCGCTGGGCATCCGCGGCGAGGGCGGCGCGCCCACCGGCGACCCGACCAACCTGGCCAATAACTACGGCGTGTTGAACAACGACCGGACTCACATCTTCAACATCGCTTACGTGATCGAGCTGCCCAACGCGCCGACCAGCAACCGCTTGCTGCGCGGCGTGTCGCACGGCTGGCAGATTTCCGGCATCAGCCAGTTCCAGAGCGGCGCGAACCTCCAGGGGGTGGTCAGTTCGAACTTCGGCATGAGCGGGACCATTCCCGCCGGTACGCGGCTGCCGGACGGCACGATCATCGACCGCAACATCGGCCTGGGCGCAGTCCAGATCACGGGCAGCCCGGACGTTCAGGCGCAGCCGCGGCTCACCTGCGACCCGCGCCAGGGCCGCAAGGAAGGCCAGTTCATCAACGGCGCTTGCTTTGCGGTTCCCACACCGGGTAACAACGGTCCATTCGTGATGCCCTACGTCAAAGGCCCCGCGTTCTACAACAACGACGTCTCGCTCTTCAAGAACTTCAATCTGAGCGAGTCCCGTAAGCTGCAGTTCCGCGTCTCCGCTTTCAACGTGCTCAACCACCCGCTGCGGAGCTTCCAGAACGGCGACCAGAACCTGCTGCTCGCCTTCAACGAGCGCGGCCAGTTGAACAACAACCGATTCGGCTACGCCGACTGGACCATCGGCAAGCGCATTATCATGTTGGCCGCCAAGTTCTACTTCTAGAACCCGGTCTTCGTCAGACGCGTTCCCGCTACGGCCGGCTGCCTTCACCGGTGGCCGGCCTTTCGTTCTATAGTAGGGCCAAGAATCATGCGGGGGCTCCTTCTTCTACTCCTTGCCGGCGCCGCTATCCTTGCCGCCCAGACGGGCGCGCCGGACAACGCGGATCTGAAGCGCGCTGTGGAGTTGCACCAGGCGGGCCGCTACCCTGAAGCGATCGAAGCCTACCGCAGCTTCCTTCGGCAGCGGCCGGACGCGGCCGCCGTGCGTTCCAATCTCGGCGCCGCCCTGGCTCACGAGGGGCTCTTCGACGAAGCGGTGCGCGAATACAAACTCGCCCTTGCGGCCGACCCCGGCAACGTTCCCGCGCGCACCAACCTCGCTCTGGCGTACTACAAATCCGCCGACGTGGCCGCCGCCGCCGCCGAGTTCAAGACTCTGCACGAGGCGGACCCCAAGAACCGGCAGGTGTTGCTCCTGCTCGCCAACTGCTACCTGAAGATGGGCCAATACCGGGGCGTGATCAACCTGCTCGATCCGATCACGAATCTCACTGACGACAACCTCGCCAACGCTTACCTCATGGGCACCGCGCTGATTCGCGAGAACGACACGCAGCGCGCCCGCGCCTATCTCGACAAGATCCTGCGCAACGGGGATTCGGCCGAAGCGCGGCTCCTGTTGGGAACGGTGAAGATGCAGGCCCGCGACCTTGCCGGTGCGCGCCAGGACCTGCAGCGCGCGGTCGAACTGAATCCGAAACTCGCCGAGGCGTACGCCTACCTCGGCCTCACGCTTCTGCGCGGCGGGGACACCACGGCCGCCGCGGAGGCCTTCCGCAAGGAACTCGAACTCAATCCTCACAGCTTTGAAGCCAACCTCCAGCTCGGCCGCCTGATGCGCCAGGACGATCGCGCGGAGGAGGCCCGGCGGTTGCTTGAGCGCGCCCTCCGCGTGCGCCCCGGCGACCTCGCCGTCCGCTACCAGATCGCTTCGCTCGACGTCTCCGCGGGCCAGGTCGAACAGGCCCGCGAGCGCCTCGAAGCGATTGTCAAGGAGGCCCCCGAGTTCGTAGAGGCGCACGTCTCGCTGGCCACCGTCTACTACCGGCTCAAGCGGAAGGAAGACGGCGACCGCGAGCGTGAGATCGTCAAGAAGCTCAACGCCGAGGCCCAGGGGCGCAACAACGAGAACGCGAAGAAAGCGGTGGAGCGGTGACCTCGACGATCGCCGCGTTGCTCCTTCTGGCCGGCGGCGGCGGCCAGGGACCCTCTCTCTCATCGCAAGCCGAAGGGGCCCTGAAGGCCGGGCGTCCGGATGCCGTCCCGCTCTTCGAACGGGCCCTGCAAGCGAATCCCAAGTGGAAAGAAGGATGGTGGGCGCTCGGCGGCCTCCACTACGCGGCCGGCCGGCCGGCCTTGGGCTGGGAGTCCTTCGCCCGCCTTACCGCGCTCGATGAATCGAACGGTCCCGCCTGGCTGATGCGCGGCCTCTGCGAAGCGGATGTCAAGGATCTGTCCTCCGCCGAAACCAGCCTGCGGCGCGGCCTGCAACTGGGCGTGAGCGATGCCGCCATTGCCTCGCCGGCCCGCTATCAACTGGCGAAGATCTCCACCCGGGCGGGCCGATTCGAAGAAGCTCTGTCGCTGCTGGTTGAACTCGCGCAGACCGCCAAGGACAACCCCGCGTACATCTGGCTGAGCGGCGCCGCGGCGCTCTGGAAGCCGGTGCTGCCCGATGAAATTCCCGCCGGCGAACGCGAACTCGTCTTTCTCGCCGGACAAGCTTTCTGGGCCGGCGCCAGCCGCCGCGACGCCGATGCCCGGGCCGCCTTCCAGGCGCTGGTCACGCGCTATCCGGCGGCGCCCGGCGTTCACTTCCTGGCGGGCTCCTTCGAACTCAGCTCCAATTCGGACCGTGCCCTCGCCGCGTTCCGCAAGGAGCTGGAGATCACACCGGGCCACGCCGGCGCGCTCGCCGCGCTCGCCGCGGAACACCTGAAGCGCGGCGAGGCCCCGAAGGGCCTTCCCTACGCCCGCACGTGCGTCGAACGCCACCCCGGAACGTTCGGCTGCCGCGTGCTCCTTGGCCGGATCCTTGCCGAGACCGGCGATCTGGAAGGCGGCGTCCGCGAGCTTGAAGCGGCGCGGGAGCTCAACCCCGAAGATCCCAACGCCCGCTTCACCCTGGCCTCGCTCTACTCGCGTCAGGGTCGAATCGCCGACGCTGCCCGCGAGCGCGCCGAGTTCATCCGCTTGCGAAAGGGGAAGTCCGGTGCCAACTAGCCCGCACAGGGCGTGCGCGCGCGCCGGAGCGCTCTGCGCCCTTGCCCTGCTCATCGCCGTTCCACCCGCCGCTCCGCAGAGCCGACCGACGCCGCCCTGTGCCTCCTGCCACAAAGCCGAATCCGCCGGCTACGCCCACACCGGCATGGCGCGCGCCCTCGCCACGGGCGAGCAAGGCGCGACGCTCCGCGCCAAGCCGAAACTGGCCTACGAACAATCGCCGTACCGCTACACCATCGAGCGCCAGGGCGCGCAGAGCATCTACCGCGTTACGGATGGCAAGAGCGAGATTCGGCTTGGCGCGG
>DALYJJ010000052.1:0-30819 GCA_031969915.1 Bryobacteraceae bacterium
CGCGTCGGCGAAGGCGTTCCCCGCCGGGTCGTCGTCCGGGCCCGTGAACACGTGCAGCGGCCGGCCCAATGCCGCCAGCGCCGCCGCCTTCGTCTCGTCGTCGTAGAAGGCCATACCGCCGGCCGGATTCTGCGCCGTCCGGTTGGTGAAGAACCACCAGAGGTATTCCCCCATCTGAATGTGCGGCGCCGCTCCCGCCGCCGTCATCAGTTGCGCCACCGCGCGGAACACCTGCTTCTGGTAGTCGAGCACCGGGCTCGCAAACGTGCAGTGGGTCGACTTCAGCGCGCCGAAACCAACGCTGGTTTCCACCGGCTGCCCATCCGGGAACTTCGCCGCGAACCCATCCGGCGGATACACCAGCTCCATCGAACTCGCGACTGTCACTTCCCTGCCCCGCGCCGCGCAGTGCCCGAAGAAATCGCTGTGCCAGGCTCTCGCGCCCGCGTTCAAGGCCGGCGTCTGCCCGGTGTCCACCACCCAGCGGCCCGCTTGGCCACCGGTGAGAGACCCGCCCACGGCGACGGTTCCCGCCTGCGAAACCACGTTCGCCGAAATCGTATACGAGTAGGCCGTCTTGGGCGACCGGTTGGCGATGGTCAACACCGCGCCCGCCGCGCTCGCCCACACACCTACCTGCGTGGCGTTGATGAAATAGGCGAAGTGCCGCGCGATCAGCGCCGCGTCTTCGTTCGGGAAGACCGATTTCCCAAACGTCTGATCGCCGATCTGAACGAACGCCTGGTCCCCGGCCGCAAACGCTCCCCCGAACGTCACCGTCGCCGACGGCAGCACCGCTTCCACGCGCGTGCGCTGATTCCACCAGAACACGCCCAGGTATTCGTTCATCGGCCCCGCGAAGCCTAACTGGTCGAAGACCCAGTGCACGCGCCCGGGCGGCAGCTTGTAAGTGTGATCCGTGCTGTAATCGAGCGCCGGGGAGAGCTTCGGCATGGCGGGCATCGGGTCGGGGACATCGCCCGGAACCGCGGCTTCCAGGAAGTCGAAGTAGAAGTAGCCGGCCGATTTCAGCCGCACCGTCACCGTGTGCTCGCCCGCCGCGACGCCCGTTCGGACCAGCCGGCGCGTCACCACGGCAGGCTCGGCGCTGAGCGCACAGTTCAGGTCCGTCTCCGCGCCGCCGTCCAGTCTCACGCCCACCACGCCGCGGTCGGCGTAGAGCGAAGTCCCCAGGTACACGTCATGGGTCTTGGCGCAGTGGTACTTCACGGTCACCGTATCGCCCACGGTCGAAGTACGCTTGGCGAAGCCCTCCGAGTAGAAGCCGGCCTCGTTCGTCCACGTGCCCGCGAAGGAAACGGCATTGTTCGTCTCTTCCAACCGCACGCTGTCCCGGCCGGCCACCCGGAGCGCGCGCTTCTCCTCAGGCCCGCTCAGCGTCCAGTTCGAAAAGACGGCTTCCCATTCCGTGCTCTGATACGCCGCGCCGTGGGCCAGCCTGGGCGCAAAGGTCAGCCACATCTGCCGCACGCGAGGGATGCCTCGCGCCGCGAAGTCGATCGTCACCCGCCACGTCGCGTCCGAACTGCCGCCTGAAAACACCGCGTCGGGTGCGCTCGCGCGCAGGCGTTCGCTCTTCCAGACCGCGTACATCCGCAGCCGGTTGCCGTCTTCTCCGGCGCGCGTGGTGGTGATGGTGATGGTCGCGCCCGCCGCCGCCGCGGAGAGCGGATGCACGGTCTGCGCCGCCACCCAGTTCGTCCCGTTGATCTGCGCGGCCAGCGCCGCGGCGACCGTCGGCGCGCCTACTCCGTACAGCGTGAACACGTTCGCGTTCGCCGTCGAACTCACCGCCATCGCCCCGCCGTCCACCGTCTTGGCCCGCACGTTCACCTGGTTGGCCGGCCCGAGCTCCGCCGAACCGTCGCCGCGCACCGCCGTCACCAGCGCGGAGGCGAGCACCGCGTTCTTCACGCCCTCCGCCACCGACGTGTTCGTGTCCCCCGCCTGCTCCGTGTAACTGTGGATCACGCCGCCCGCCGTCACCGAGTGCACCGTGCCCGCGCCCGCGCCGATGAATTGGTAGGCGCATTCCACCTTGGGCACGATGTAGTCGTAGGCGAAGTTCAGGTACCAGAGCGTGAGCCGGTCGTATTCCTTGAACCCGTTATCCTGCACGGTGAACTGCGCCGAGGCCGCGGCGTAGGTGCCCCCCACTTGCGTCGCCCAGTCGAACAGGCGGATCTGCGCCGTGGTTCCGTCTTCCCGAATCACGTCGAGGAACGGCCAGTCGATGGTCGGATACTTCGGCGAGTCGAGCGGCGAAAGGCCCGTGTAGCGCACGTCGAAGGTGAGCGTCAGGCCGTCGAAGTCGAAATCCGGCAGGTAGCGGATCGAAGGATGTTCATAGAAGTTGTCGGCGTCGTAGATAACGGCGACGGCGAAGTCCGCCGGGTCGCGAAAGACCCCGGAGACCTTGAAACCGGTGGCGGTCGCCGAATGCAACGCCGCCGCGGCGCCGAAGTCGTCGAAGCCGCGCAAGGCCATCGTGCGGCTGGGCTGTAGCTTGTAGATCCGTTCGGGCATACTCGCGATTCGAGTCTACCCGGCGCCCTCCAAGCCCCGCCCCTGTATCGGGACCGTAAGTATCTTCAGAATCATTCAGATAAAAATCTTCGAAAGATTGTGACCGGCCTCGGGCCCGCATAGTGGCGAGGATGTACGAACCCTGCTTCGACGTCCTACGCGTGGGGCCGGACCATTGACAAATGCCATTTCCCACGCCAGGATGGCAGGTAATGAAGGACGCGGTGACCATCGACAAAGCGGGGCGGATCGTGCTGCCGAAACCTCTGCGTGACGAACTTCGCTTGCGGGCGGGCGACAGGCTCGACGTTCAGGTTGAAGGTGAACAGGTGACCCTTCGGCCCCGACGGCTGTCGTCGCCGTTACGCCGCAAGCAGGGCGTCTGGGTATTCGAGACGGGCGAGACGATGACAGCAGAGGAAGCAGCGGCAACCTTGCGCAGAGTTCGTGAGCAACGGAGCCGCGCGAGCGTCGGGGAACGCGAGTGAGGGCCTTTCTCGACACCTCGGTCCTCGTAGCGGCGTTTTACGTGGACCATCCTCACCATGAGCCGAGCTTCCGGCTTCTTGCGGATAGTAAGAAAGGCTCCGCGTGCTGCGCGCTGCACAGCCTCGCGGAGGTGTACGCCACTCTGACGAGCATGCCGCAACCGCGGCGGGTCGCCGGCGATCAGGCTCTGCTCTTTATTGGCAGTATTCGCGAGCGGTTGACACTGGTAGGACTCAGTGAACGGGACTACGCGCAGATGCTGGAGAGTTCCGCGGCGGGGAGTGTTCTGGGCGGCGGGATCTACGACGCGATCCTCGGGTATTGTGCTTTGAAGGCAGGAGCGCAGACGATTTACACGTGGAATACGAGAGACTTCCTGCGGCTACCGAGCGCAATCGCGTCAAGGGTGAGGCGTCCGGACGAAGCCGGGTGATGACGAGCGGGACGCGGTTGGCGACGCGGAGGGGAGAGTGCTCCCGGTCAGTCGTCGGGCGGGAGTTGGGCGAGGATTTGGCGGACGGCGTTCTCCAGGACGGGGAGGTCGCGCTGCACGACAAGCCAAACGACCTCGAAGTCGATCTCGAAGTAGCTGTGGACGAGCACATTGCGGAAGGCGGATATTCCGCGCCAGTCGACTTCGGGTTGGCTCGACTTTGTTTGATCGCTCAGACGCTGCGTAGCCTCACAGAGGACCTGAGGGTTGCGAAGGATGGCGTGCTGGAGAGTGTGTGAGGAGAGGACGGCGGGTCGCGCACTCGAGAATGTGCCGCAGATACGCACGTTCGGTTCTCACAAAGGGGCGGCTTCCTTGAGAACGGCTTCGCGGATGAGGGGGCTGAGCGATCGCCGGATGATGATCTGAACCCTGCGGCCGAGGAGGTCTTCGAGATCAGCGGCGAGGCCGCCCGGAAACCATGGGCCGGGCTCTGCGACGATGTCTACCAAGAGATCGATATCGCTGCGGTCCGTTTCCTCGCGGCGGGCGACGGAGCCGAAGACTTCGACGTTGCCGGCGCCGTGGCGGGCGGCGACGGCTTCGATTTCGTGTCTCTTTGCGCGCAGGTCCTGAATGAGCGACACCTTGCCTTCACCTACGACGACGCGCGCCGGGCCCACGCCTTCTTCTTGTCCGCGGCGATGGTCTCCAGTTCCTGCATGTAGGCGCCGGACTGGGTCATCACGTGATGCAAATCGTTGCCGATCGAGATGAACGTGAAGCCTTTGTCGAGAAACTCGCCGACGCGGGCGGTGCCGAACAGAAACAGGCCCAGGATGACGTTGTTTTTCTGCGCTTCGCGCACCAGCGTGTCGGTGGCTTCCTGCAATTCGGGCGACGTGTACATGTGGGGGAACTCGTACTTCTCGTAGAGGCCCATGGACATACACAGGTCGTTCTGGCCCAGGAAGAGAATGTCGACGCCGGGAACGGCCGCGATCTCGGCCATGTTCCGGATGCAGGAGGCCGTCTCCACCTGCAGCGCCACGATCACATTCGCATTCGCATTACCGACATAGCCGAGCAGGCCCGCCTTATTGGTGCTGCGCTGCGGGAAGTAAACCGAGCGCGTGCCCGCGGTGGGGTAGCGGGCGCAACTCACGGCCTGCCGGGCCTCCTCCGCCGTGTTGATGTACGGCACCAGCACGCCGTCGGCGCCCAGGTCGAGAGCCTGTTGGATCCCCGCACGATCCGAGTAACCGCCCACGCGGACCATCGAAACGCCGCCGCCGCTGGTCACCGCACACAGCATCGCGGAGAGCTTTTCGTAGCCCATGGGGCCGTGTTGCGTGTCCACCAGCAGCCAGTCGTACCCGCTGTGCGCCAACTGTTCCGTCACCGTTGGGCTGTGGGCGTTCAGAAACAGTCCCATCTTGGGAGCGCCCCCGCGGAGTTGCTGCTTGAAGTCGGCGCCACTCATTGCTGTTGCCATTCCAGGTTGATTCCTCCTCTGACTCGGTCGATGCTACCACAGGCGATCTCGGATTCGCCGCCCGCGCGGCCCGCTTAGTCGGCGTCGAGGCCGGCCTTCTTCAGCAGCTTGCGGATGCCGGATAAGCCCTGATCGCCTTCCGCCGCCGAGACCACGCGGCCCTCGCGGTCAATCACCACATAAGTCGGGAAGGTGGCCACCTGGTACGGGCGGGCCATCGGGTTTTCCGTGGTCAACACCACCGGGAACTCGTAGCGGTGCTCGGTCAGAAAGCTCTCGACAACGCTGCGGTCTTCGCTCACGGAGATCCCCACCACCTCCAGGCCCTTGCCGCCGTGCTTCCGATAGAGTTTGTTCAAGGACGGCCCGTCCGTACGGCAGGGCGGGCACCAGGTGGTCCAGAAGTCGAGCAGCACAACTTTCCCTTTGTGGTCGGAGAGGCGGAACGGCCGGCCCCGGATGTCCATCGCCTCGAGTTCCGGGGCGGGTTGTCCGGCGAGCTGCTTTCTGATCCTGTTCGCGTTCCACGCCGTTAGCTCCTTTACCTCCCGCGCTTCGGCGGGCAGCCGGAAAAGGCTGTCGGGCGGCGCGCCAAGGGACACCCGTTTCAGCGCATAGGCGGTGTCGACCTGGTAGCCGCCGCCGGGGTGCTCGAAGTTCTCCACCCATCGCAGCGTCACAAGCAGACCGGTCTCACGATGCACCACCAGCCGCGCCAGGCCCTTCGTCATTCGTATCGTTGGCGTCCCCATGCGGGGCTTGAGCGGCGCCTCGATCGCGATGCACGGACCGTCCAACCCGGGCAGCGCGCACGGCACAACGCCCAGGTCGGCCGAACGAGACCAGTCCAGGTTCCCGAGTAAGTTGTAAGGCGCCGGCTCGCCAGACGCGCTCTTGCCATCGGGCCGGACGCGCTCAAACTCGTCTCCGCCCACTTCCAGCCGCACGATGTCTTTGCCGTCGCAGAGGCGCTGGTAGCTGCCGGAGCCGCTCGAAACGATCTCCCGCCAGCGGCTGGGATCCCGATCCACCTGCACGTGCCACCGGCTCGCCTGAGGGCCCCCGGCCGTGCGCACCGTGGTGGACCCATCGAACGCCTGATGCACGCCGGGCAGGGCCTCGCGGCGAGCCTTGAGTTCCGCCCACAAGCGGACGGCAGGCGGCTCAGCGGCCGCCGCGCCGGAGAGGAAGAGACAGGCGATTACGGCGATCCGCGGCGCCGCCATGGCCTTACCGCTCCCGGAAGTTGAGCGCCGCGGAATTCATGCAATACCGCTGCCCCGTCGGCTTGGGGCCGTCTTCGAACACATGGCCCAGGTGGGCGCCGCAGCGCGCGCAGAGGACCTCCTCGCGAACCATGCCGTAGCTCGCATCGGTCTCCGTGGCCACGTTCCCTTCCGCGACGGGCGCGTAAAAGCTGGGCCAGCCGGTACCGGAATCGAACTTCGTTTCGGAAGAGAACAGCTCCAGGCCGCAGCAGGCGCACAGGTACTCGCCGGCCGCGTAGTGCTTGTTGTACTGGCCGGTGAACGCCCGCTCGGTGCCTTTCTGGCGCGCAATCCGGTAGGTCTCCGCGTCCAGGAGAGCCCGCCATTCGGCATCTGTCTTATGTATCTTTTCCATCGCACCCCCGCATGCTCCAGGGTATCAGGCGATCGAAGGATACAATGGAAGGAAGCTCTTGTCTTTTTCCGGAGTTCCTCACATGAAACCACTGTGGATTCGGCTCAGTGCGGCCGCCTGTCTGGCGCTGGCGGCGCACGCGCAGGACCTGAAAGAAAATCTCAAAGACTTCGAAAAGCGCGTGACCGAGTTCACGCTGCCCAACGGGATGCACTTCCTGGTGCTCGAACGCCGTGCCGCGCCGACCGTGGCCTTCCACGCCTATGTCAACGCCGGCGCCGCCAACGACCCCGCCGGCCGCACCGGCCTGGCGCACATGTTCGAGCACATGATCGGCAAAGGCACCACCAGCGTAGGCACCAAGAACTGGGCGCAGGAACGGGCGGCGTTGGACGCCGTCGAGGCCGTGTACGCGAAGCTCGAAGAGGAGCGGAGGAAGGAGTTCCGCACCAGTTCCGAAGCGGTCCAGAAGCTGAAGGCCGAGTTGGACGCCGCCATCAAGAAGGCCAACGATCTGGTGGTGGCCAACGAGTACGTGCGCGTGATTGAGCAGAACGGCGCCGTGGGCTTCAATGCCGGGACGGCGAACGACGCGACGTTCTACTTCTACAGCCTGCCGTCGAACCGCGCCGAGTTGTGGTTCCTGCTGACTTCGGATTGGTTCCGGCGTCCGGTCTACCGTGAGTTTTACAAGGAACGGGACGTGGTGCGCGAAGAGCGGCGCATGCGGGTGGAGTCGAATCCGATCGGGAAGCTGCAGGAGGTACTGCTGTCCACGGCGCTCTCCGCGCATCCTTATCGGAGCCTGGTGGGTTGGGCAACGGACATTGAAAACCTGACCGTGCGCGACGCCGAAGAGTTCTTCAAGACCTACTACGTGCCCGCGAACATCACCGTGGCCATCGCCGGAGACATCGATCCGAAGGAAGCGCGGCGCCTGGCGGAGAAGTACTTCGCCGCGCTGCCCCCGGGCCCGCTGCCGCCGCGCGTGCGCACGGAAGAGCCGAAGCAGGAAGGCGAAAAACGCGTGGCGATTGAGACGCCGAGCCAGCCGTTCATTTTCCTCGCGTGGCACCGGCCGGGGCAGTATCACAAGGACGACGCGGTGTTCGACGTGGTGGCGAACGTTCTCTCGAGCGGCCGCACGGGCATGCTCTACAAGGAAATGATCGAGGGTCGGAAGGTGGCCCTGGAGGCCGTGGCGTTCCCCACGTTTCCCTCCGGCAAGTACGCGAACCTGTTCGTGATGGCTTCGGCGACCGCGGCAGGCAAGACCGTGGAGGAGAACGAAAAGGCCTTCTCCGAAGTCCTCGACAAGCTGAAGAAGGACAAAGTGGACGCCGCCACTCTGCAGCGCGTGAAGACCAAACTGCGCGCCGGGCTGATCCGTCAGTTGGACAGCAACTCGGGCCTGGCCTCGCAGTTGGCGTCGAACCACGCCAACTACGGAGACTGGCGGAAACTGTTCACCCAGATTGAGGACGTGGAACGTGTGACCGCGGACGACGTCCAGCGCGTGGTTCGCGAGTACTTCCGTGAGAGCACGCGCACGGTGGCCTACACCGTTGCGCCCAAGGAGGTGAAGTAAGATGCGCCGACTCCTGTTCCTCTTCACCGCGGCGGCCCTGGCGCTCTCCGCGCAGACCGCGCCGGCGGCCGCCAGCAAGCCTGCGGCACAGGCCAAGCCGGCCGCCCGTTCCGCCGCCGCGCCGGCCTATCAGAACTTGAAGTACCCGCCGTTGAAGCCGGTGACGATCCCCACCATCGAGACCTTCACGCTCGCCAACGGCATGCGGGTTTATCTGCTCGAGAACCACGCCCTGCCCCTGGTCAGCGGCTTCGCGCTGGTCCGCACGGGCAACCTGTTCGATCCGCCGGATAAGATCGGCCTCGCCGGGATGACCGGCAGCGTGATGCGCACCGGCGGTACGCGGTCAAAGACCGGCGAGCAGATCAACGAAGACCTGGAGAACATCGCGGCCAGCGTCGAGGCGGGCATCGGGGAAACCAGCGGAAGCGTTTCGTTCAACACTCTGAAGGAGCACACCGGGAAGGTCCTGGCCGTGTTCAAGGACGTCATGACCCAGCCGGAGTTCCGGCAGGACAAAGTCGACCTGCTCAAGCAGCAGACGCGCGGCGGCATCTCGCGCCGGAATGACGACCCGGATGGGATCGCTGACCGCGAGTTCTCCGAGCGCGTCTACGGCCGCAACAATCCCTACGGCTGGCGGCAGGAGTATGAGCACGTCGACCGCATCACGCGCGACGACCTGCTGGCCTTTCACCGCCGGTACTTCTTCCCGGCGAACGTGATGCTCGCCGTCCAGGGCGATTTCGAAACCGCAACCATGCGCGCGGAGATCGAGAAGCTATTCGCCGATTGGACCGTGACGCAGGCCGCCGTGCCGCAGTTCCCGAAGCTCGCCGCCGGCCCGGCGCCGGGCGTGTTCGTGGCGGACAAGGAAGACGTCACCCAGACCTTCTTCAAGCTCGGCCACCTGGGCGGCACACTCAAGGACAAGGACTACCCGGCGCTGCAGGTGATGGGCGACATTCTGGGCGGAGGGTTCGCGAGCCGGCTCTTCAAGAAGGTCCGTACGGAACTCGGTTACGCCTACTCGGTGGGCGCCTCCTGGGGAGCGAACTACAATCATCCGGGCACGTTCACCATCGGCGGCAGCACCAAGTCCGCCTCCACCGCGGACACGCTGTCCACCATCCGCGAGGAGATCGACCGGCTGCGCATTCTCCCGGTGTCGGATGAGGAACTCCGCACCGCGAAGGACACCATCCTGAACAGCTTCGTGTTCAACTTCGATAACCCGGCCAAGACCCTGAACCGGATGGTCACCTACGACTATCACGGCTATCCGAAGGACTTCATCTTCCAATACCAGAAGGCCATTGAGGCGGTGACCAAGGCGGACGTGCAGCGCGTGGCCAAGGATCATCTGAGGCCGGAGGCGCTCACTATCGTCGCGGTGGGAAAAGCGGCGGACTTCGGAAAGCCGCTCACCGGCCTCGGCATGCCCGTGAGCAAGGTGGACCTCGCCATCCCGGACCCCAAGCGGGAACAGGCCAAGCAGGACGCCGGCAGCCTCGCGGCGGGCAGGAAACTGCTCGCGCGCGTGCAGCAAGCGGTGGGAGGCGCGGAGAAGATCCTGGCCGTGAACGATGCGGTCTCCACCGGCGATTCGACGATCAACGCGGGCGCCGCGCCGATGAAGGTAGGGCAGCGCCTGCTGTGGGTGCGGCCGTCGTCCTTCCGCCAGGAGCAGACCCTGCCCTTCGGCAAGATCGTGGTCTTCTCCGACGGCAAGACCGGCTGGCTGCAAACGCCCCAAGGCAACCAGGCAATGCCGCCGCCCGTCATAGCTCAAGTGAAGAGTGAGTTGCTGCGGTTTCCGTTCCTGCTCTGGCTGAGCGATCGCGATGAGGAGCGGACGGTCAACGCCGTCGGCCCGGAGACGGTCGAGATCTCGGACAAGGCCGGTAACTCCGTCCGCCTCACGATCGGCGAGGCGGGGCTGCCGGCGAAGTCGCTGTACCGCATGGGGCCGGAGGAGATGGAGGAGACCTACGGCGATTGGAAAGAGGTGGCCGGCGTGAAGCTGCCCCATAAGACCACGGTCCTGCGGGGCGGCAAGCCCGCCGCCGAACTGGTGATCCAGGAATGGAAGTTGAATACCGGCGCCACCGCCGAGGAGGCCGCAAAGAAGCCGTGAACGCCGTCGTCGCCGCACTCCTCGCCGCCAGCCTGGCGGCCGCGCAAACCACCTTCGAAGTCCGCGGCCGCAAGGTGGCGGACGAGGCGATCGAAGCCCTCGGCGGCGCGGCGTTCCAGCAGATGACCGACCGCACCGAGTTCGGCCGCGTCTACTCCTTCGACTTCGCCCAGCGCCTCTCGGGCCTCGGCCGGGCTCACATCTATACCCGCTACCTCACCCGGCCCAGCCCGCCCGTGGCCGGTTTCTTCGGCCTGCGGGAGCGCACCGCCTACGGCAAGGACCAGGATTGGTGGGTCATCTTCAACGAGCAGAATGAAGGCTGGGAAGTCACCTACCGCGGCGCCCAGCCGCTCGCCGCCGAGCAACTGGGCCGCTGGCGCGATTCCTCCATCCGCAACGTGTTCTACATCCTGCACTCGCGGCTCGACGAGCCCGGGATGATCATCGAGTCGCGCGGCGCCGACGTGGTCGACAACGTCCCGGTGGAAACCGTGGACTTCACCGACCGCGAGAACCGCGTGACGCGCGTCTACTTCACCCGCTCCACCAAGCTGCCCCTGAAGCAGGTCTTCGAGCGGCGCGACAAGATCGGCCTCCGCACAGAGGAGACGCTGCTGTTTTCGAAGTACCGCGACGCCGGCAGCGGCGTGCAATGGCCGTTCGTCATCCGCCGCGACCGCGACGGCAGAAAGGTCTTCGAGATCTACTCGGAAAAGGTCGAGATCAACACCGGGCTCACCGACGATCTCTTCATGCTCCCGGTCAGCATGAAGCTGTTGCCCCCGAAGAAATGAGTGCGGGCGGCGGCGTGGACAAGGTGAACCTCAAGGAGAAACTGGCGCTCTTCGGCGAACACTGGTCGCCCCGGATTGTCGCTGAGTTGAACGGCCAACACGTGAAGCTGGTGAAGTTCCAGGGCGAGTTCGTGTGGCACTCACATGCGGCCGAGGACGAGCTGTTCCTGGTTCTCGAGGGAGACTTCGAGATGCACTTCCGCGACCGCGTGGTGCCGCTGGCGGAAGGCGAGTTCCTGGTGGTCCCGCGCGGGGTGGAGCACCGCCCCGTGGCCGCGCGCGAGGTTTCCGTGCTCCTGTTCGAACCGGCCGGAACGCTGAACACCGGCGACGCGGGCGAGTCGCCCCTCACCACTCCCGCCCGCTGGCTGTAGCGCCATCGCTCCCTCTCGACGTTGAGGAACTTTTACGAATTCCTCAAATCCTTTCCTCTACCTTCTGCGTCTGTAGCTGTGAAAGGAGGGGTTCGATGCAATTCATAAGCAAGCCGCAGGCGCCCAGGACGGAGGCCAAGGGCTTCGTTCACTGCCCGATGTGCACGCATACGGTGGAAGGCCAGGTCGTCGTCGTGGGCCGCAACGCGTATGTGAAGCCTGGCCAGAAGTGCCCGCGTTGTTCGTCCACGCTGGATGCCGGCTACGTACTGCGCCTCGAGCGGGCGGCCTGAGAAGTCGCCCGCCCCGCCCGGAATTTTCGGAATCCTCCCCCCACTCCGTAACATCCGAAATCCCACCATCGCCAGAATCAGTACAGAAAATCCATTGCATCTGGATGTGGTGTCTGTTCTACTACTAGTGGGACGCCAAAAAAAGTCAATGAAGCGAAAGAAGCCGGTTACTCCTGAATTCGTTCCTGAGACCGTCGTCCCGAGCGAACTGCTCGAGCAGGCGAAGAAATCCCTGGAATCCGACAAGATGCCCCGCCGCCCTGTGAAATGTATTGTTTGCAGCTCCGACGTGGCGCCAAACTCGGCCGAGAATCTGTGCTGGGTCTGCCGCCGGCTGAAGATCAGCGCCTGGCGCGATTCTGACCCGCAGATGACCGCGCAGGAATAGCGGATCTAAGAGTATAGAATCGGAAGGTCGATTCCCGCCTCACGCCGCAGAGCGTTTTCGTAGACACAAGCCGCCGCCGCTACGTCTTCCACGCCCAGTCCCACGGACTTGAAGATCGTCACGCCGCCGCCCCGCGCCCACCCGTTGACCAGCCCTTCGAGCGGCACCACGCGCGCCCACTCCTCGCCGTTCAACGCCAGCAGAAGATCCCCCGCTTCCAGTCGCGCCTGTTCAACCGAATCCACCACCAGGGCCGAAGCGCGGCGCACCAGGTCTTCGGGCAGCTCGCGCCGCGCCGCTTGATTCGAGCCCACCGCGTTGACGTGGGTCCCTTCCCCGATCCACTCCCCCGCGAGCACCGGCTCGCGCGAATAGGTCGCGGTCGCCACCACCTGCGCCCCGTCGAGCGCCGCCTCCGCCGAGCTAGCGGCGATCACCGGCCGGCCCAGCTTCTCCTCCATCGTTCGGGCGAACGACTCCCGCTTGGCGGGCGTCCGGCTCCACACCCTCACCTCGCGAATCGGCCGCACCGCGCACACCGCTTCCACCTGGCTGCGCGCCTGAAACCCGCTCCCGATCACGGCCATCACCGAGGCGTCCGCCGCCGCCATCAAATCGGTGGCCAGGCCGCTGGCCGCGCCCGTCCGGATCTGGCCCAGGTGATCGGCCTCGAACAGCGCCAGCGGCCGCGCCGTCTCCGCCTCATAGAGCAAGAAGAGAAAATGGGCGCCGTGGCGCGGATGGGTGGAGTAGAACTTGGTCCCGAAGTATCCGCGATACGCGCCCGCCATCTGGTGGAGCACGGAGCCGGAACGCAGGCTCAAGCGCCGCCGGGGCTGGCTTTCCGCCACGCCGGCCGCGAGCGCGCCGAACACGGAGCGCATCGCCGCGATGCACTCCGTCATCGGGAGCAGTTCCTGCACTTCGGCTTCGGTGAGAAAGAGCACGCTTCAGTTCTGCGGAGCGAACTTCTTCTCGGGATCGAGACCCAGTTCGGCAATCGCCGCCGCCGCTTTGGCAGGGTCGAACTGGCCCCACTTCGCCAGCGCGGCAAGCGCTGCCGATGCGATGGACTCGGCGTCCACCTCGAACCAGCGGCGCAGATGCTGCCGGCTTTCGCTGCGGCCGAACCCGTCCGTGCCCAGCGCGAACAGCCGGCCCGGCAACCAGGGCGAAAGCTGGTCGAACACCACGCGCATGTAATCGCTCGAAGCCACAATCGGGCCTTCCGTGCCCGCCAGCGCCTGGTGCAGATACGGAACCTGCGGCGGCGCCGTCGGGTGCAGACGGTTCCAGCGGTCGCACTTCACCGCGTCGCGCCGTAGCTCGTTGTAGCTGGTGACGCTCCACACGGCGGCCGCCACCTGGTACTTCTCAGCCAGCAGCCGCTGCGCCCGCAGCGCTTCATTCAACATCGGTCCGGCGCCGAACAACTGCACCTTCGCCGGCCCGAGCTCCGAAGCCCGCTGCAGGTACAGACCGCGCAGAATCCCCTCTTCCACACCCTCCGGCATCGGCGGCTGCGGGTAGTTTTCGTTCTCCACCGTGATGTAGTAGAAAACGTCTTCGCCCTGTTCGTACATCCGGCGGATGCCGTCCCGCACAATCACCGCCACTTCATAGGCGAAGGCCGGATCGTAGGAAATGCAGTTCGGAACGGTGCTCGCGATCACCTGGCTATGCCCGTCCTGGTGCTGCAATCCTTCGCCGTTCAGCGTCGTGCGGCCCGCCGTGCCTCCCACCAGGAAACCCTTGCCGCGGGAATCGCCGAACGCCCAGATCAGGTCGCCGATGCGCTGAAAGCCGAACATCGAGTAGTAGATGAAGAACGGCAGCATGGGCACGCCGTAGTTGGCGTAGGAGGTGCCCGCGGCCGTTAGGCTGGCCATCGAACCCGCCTCCGTGATGCCCTCTTCGAGGATCTGCCCGTCCTTGGCTTCCTTGTAGTAGAGGAAGTTGTCGGAGTCCACCGGCTTGTAGAGCTGGCCCTGGCTCGCGTAAATGCCGTGCTGGCGGAACATGCTCTCCATGCCGAACGTGCGCGCCTCATCCGGAATGATGGGCACGATGTACTTGCCGATTTCCTTGTCCTTCAGCAGCGTGCGCAACACGGCTACGAACGCCATGGTGGTGGACACGGCCCGTCCCTGCGAGCCCTCAATCGAGTCTTTGAACTGATCGAGCGGCGGCGTGACGAAATGGAACTTCTTCACCTTCCGCTCGGGCAGGAAGCCCCCCAGCGCACGGCGCCGCTCCAGCAGGTACCGGATTTCCGGGCTGTCGTCCGCCGGACGGTAGAACGAGATGGTGTGCACCGCTTCATCCGGGATCGGAATCTCGAACCGCCGCCGGAAATACTCCATCTCGGCTTCGTTCAGCTTCTTTTGTTGGTGCGTGACGTTGCGGCCCTCGCCCGCTTCGCCCAGGCCGTAGCCCTTCACCGTCTTGGCGAGAATCACGGTCGGGCTGCCGCGGTGTTCCACCGCGCGCTGGTAGGCGTTGTAGACCTTGTTCGGGTCGTGCCCGCCCCGGCGCAGCCGGCCCACCTCTTCGTCGCTCATGTGCTCCACCAGCTTCAACAGCTCGGGGTACTTGCCGAAGAAATTGTTGCGCACGTACGCCCCGCCGCGCGCCTTGAAGGCCTGGTATTCGCCGTCCACGCACTCCGACATCCGCTTGGCCAGCAACCCGGTATGATCCCGCGCCAGCAACTGGTCCCAATCGTCGCCCCACAGGCACTTGATCACGTTCCAGCCCGCGCCCCGGAAGGCGGCTTCCAGTTCCTGAATGATGCTGCCGTTGCCGCGCACCGGTCCGTCCAGCCGCTGCAGGTTGCAGTTCACCACCCAGATCAGGTTGTCCAGGTGCTCGCGCGAAGCCAGCGTCAACGCCCCCAGCGATTCCGGCTCGTCCGACTCGCCGTCCCCCACAAACGTCCACACCTTGCGCGGCGTTTGCGGAATGATCCCACGGTTCTCCAGGTACCGCATGAACCGCGCCTGGTAAATCGAGTTGATCGGACCGAGTCCCATCGAGACCGTCGGGAACTGCCAGAAGTCCGGCATGAGCCACGGGTGAGGATACGAGGACAGGCCCGGCTGGTCGCGCAGTTCGTGCCGGAAGTTCTCCAGGTGCTTCTCGTTCAAGCGCCCTTCCAGGAAGGCGCGCGCGTAAATGCCCGGCGACGCGTGTCCCTGGAAGTAAATGAAGTCGCCCGGCTGATCCCCGTAGCTGCCCCGGAAGAAGTGATTGAATCCCACTTCGGTGAGGGTCGCCAGTGAGGCGAACGTGGAAATGTGCCCGCCGATCCCCTCGTCGTACTTGTTGGCCCGCACCACCATGGCCATCGCGTTCCAGCGAATCAGCCCCTTGATGCGCCGTTCGATCTCGCGGTCGCCCGGATACGGCGACTCCTCGTCCACCGGAATGGTGTTCAGGTACGGCGTATTCAGCTTCAGGTGCGAGGTCACGCCGTAGTTGGCGGCGCGGTCCAGCAACCGGCCCAGCAGGAACGTGGCGCGGTCCGGACCAACCTCATCGATCACCTGGTCGAGGGCTTCCAGCCACTCCGTGGTCTCTTGAGGATTCCGATCCTCAGGGGGTTCGACTTTTGTTTTGAGCATTCGGATCCAATGTCCAGTGGTCTAATTCAACAATAGCGTCGATTTATAGATGCCTGCAAGGCGGGGAAAGACTCCTGTATTACCCCAGCAGATCCATCAGGTTAGCCCCAAGGATGAAGCGGGCTTCATCCGGGCCCGCCCCGGCCTCCTGCAGCGCCCCCACTTGCTGGTCGAACACGGGCCGGTTCCAGCCCCGAGGGAAGAACGAGGAGTCGGTTCCAAACAGCAACCGGCGGGCCCCGGCCACCTCCAGCTCCGCGCGGAACACACCGGCCAGCGTCAGCCCGGGGTGATACCGGATCCACTGGTTGCTGCTCGAGGTGTCCAGCATCACGTTGGGACAGAGGTCGCAAACCATCAGCGCCTCCCGCAGGTAGCCCGCCCCGAAGTGCGGGATCACAAAACGAAGATCCGGGTAGCGGAGCGCGATGGCGTGCAGATCGGCGGGGTTCGAAAACTGGAGGTCGAAGGGGCTCTTGAGGCCCAGTTTCTTGCGGACGCCGACGCTCAGCACGCCGCAATGGACGAAGATCACCGTGCCGGGCGGGACCGCGCCGAGGATCGTGTCCACCTCCGCCGACTGGATCGAGTACGCCTGCATCGCCGGGAAAAAGCAAATGCCGCGCAGGCCCGCGCCCAGCGCCTTCTCGACGCGCGCCACCGCGTCCGGCGCCAGCGGGTTCACCATAAAGTAACCGGCGAAACGGCCGGGCACGGCGGCCAGGGCCGCGGCGACCGAGTCCTCGTCACCCGGCAGGCTGGCGATCAGCGATGCGGCCTCCACGCCGTGCCGGTCGAGCTCGCCCGCCCAGCGCGCCGCCAGGGCCTCCGCCGTGTCCGGAATCTCCCACCCGAGCACCGGCCCGAGGTCCTTCGCCTGCGCCGCGGGAGTCCGCTGGGCGGCCAGCATGCCAAAGAAGCGCGGAGAGAAAAAATGGACGTGGGCGTCGCGAACGGCGATCTCGCCCCAGGGTGTGTGCATCTACTCGGGCTTCGTTTCGAGTGTGGGCAGATGAGTGAGCCCGGCGGCCAGCGCAAGCTGCGTCAGGCCGGCGACGTTGTTGACGCTCAGCTTCTTCATCATCGTCTTCCGGTAGCTGCGCACCGTCTGAAGGCCGAGATCGAGGAGCACCGCGATTTCCTTGCTCGTCTTGCCCTCCGCGACCAGGCGCAGAACCTGAAGCTCACGCGGCGAAAGACCTTCGAGCGCCGAGGGCGCATGCTTCTCTTCCAGGTCCCCGCGGCGGATCCTGTGCAGAAGGCGGTCCGATACCTGGGAACTCAAATACGAGCCGCCCTTGGCCACCGTACGCAACGCGTCGAGCAGATCGTTGTCCGAGGCTTTCTTGAGGACGAACGCGCGCGCCCCCGCCCGCACCGCTCCCACCACCGAGTGCTCGTCGTCGTACATCGAGAGAATGATGATCCGCGTCTCCGGGCAGTGACGCAGGATCTCCGTCGTGGCTTCGATCCCGTTCAGCCCCGCCAGCCCGATGTCCATCAGGACGATCTGCGGCCTCTGGCGCTTGCAGAACTGAACGGCGTCGATGCCGTTGTCCGCCTCGCCCACCACGCGAAATTCTTCGCTGTGCTTCAGAATCGCGCGGATTCCATCGCGCATGATCTTGTGATCGTCAACCAGCAGGATGTCGAAGTGCATATTGTGGATGATCAAGACGCCCCAAAGGTAGCGTTCCGGGAGCGTTCGCGCACGACTCCCGACCCTCCGCCGGCTCGCACCACGGTTCCTTCGCCCGCTGTGCTGTGAATGACCAGATCCAACCCACTTTGCTCCGCATAATGCTTCATCAGCCGCAGGCTTAACCTCGCCGCCGGCTGCAGTTCCATCTCTCCGAGCCCCCTGCCGTTGTCCTGTACCTCGAGAACCACTCCCCGGTGGCGAGGCCGCACGGTCAGATTGAGCTTCGTGCACTCCGCATGGACCAGCGAACTGCTGGCCGCCTGCTCCGCGATCCGGAATAGCGCCGTGGCTACCGAACCGCTCACCTTCACTCGGCCGTCGCATTGAAAGCTGATCTCGGCCGCGAACTCGCGCCGCAGGCGCTCGCCCAACCGGTCGAGCGCGCAGGCCAGTCCCACCCGCTCGACAATCGACGGGTTCAATTCAAAATTCAGTTCCCGCACGCGCTCGATGGCCGTCGCCAGCAACGCCTGAATCTCGTGCACGTGCTTGCCGATCTCCGGGATCTGCCGTTCGAAATCCAGCCGCAATACATCCAACTGCAATCCAACCGCGCTCAGCGTCTGTCCCACGTCGTCGTGTAACAGGCGCGAAACCTTCCGCCACTCCTCATCGCGCCGCTCGAGCACGCCGGCCAGCAGACGCCCCGACTCGTCCTCGAACAATTCCCCCTCGTTTTGTTTCTTTCCGAAAGGAACCCTCATCGCGCACAGACCAAGTAAAGGCCATACTGACGCATTCGAGTACGTTTCGCAAGCGGTTGCTTACTGAGAAGCGTGCAGAGGCGCGCGAGCGGGCCACACAAAGCGCGGCCGCTTCCGGCGACAGGCGTTCGCTCGCCCGGCGCGGCTACCGCTCGCCGCCCGTGTGCAGGCCCTTGTGAATGGCGTACAGCGCAAGTTCCAGGCGATCGGAAACACCCAGCTTGTCGAAGATGTTGTGCAGATGGTTCTTCACCGTCTGCTCGCTGATGAACATCTTCTCCGCCATCTCTTTGTTCTTGTAACCCTGGGCCACCAGGGCGACGATCTCGCGCTCGCGGGCGCTCAGCGGAGAGCGCTCCCGGCCCTTGTTCGTCACGATCGCGCCCACCTGCTCCATCGGTGACGCGAACTGCCGCATCACCGCCGCCGTGGTGTGTGAATCCAGCCAGATCTCCCCGTCGTTCACCTTCCGGATGCTCTTCACGATCAGATCCGGTGCGGTCTGCTTGAGCACGATCCCCGAGCAGCCCAGCTTCATCGCCTGCACGAATTCGTTCTTGTCTTCCGAAGCCGTAAGGATGATCACCTTCGCGCGCTTGTTGATGTGCTGCAGGCTCTGCAATGCGCCCAGCCCGTCCAGGTTGGGCATCCGCAGGTCCAGCAGGATCACGTCCGGATCCGCGCTCGTCACCTGCTCCAGCATTTCGCGCCCGTCCGAAGCTTCGCCCACCACCACGAAGTCGTCTTCGAACGAGAGCAGTTTCCGCAGACCGTCCCGCACAATCGGATGGTCGTCGGCAATGAAAATCCGGATCTGCGGACGGGACCCGTTGGTCTCCCCATCCGTGGAACCGGTTTCGGGCGGAGTCGCAAACCCGTTAGCCATGCTCATCACCCTTCACGATGTCGATTCTATGATGGTTCTAGTACTCGGTCAATTCAGGTAATCGGTCCCCCTCCCCCGACAAAACACCTTAGGCTCCCAATAGGGCGGTTCCCTGGGGTCTTTTGGCCTCGCCCAAAGGCCCGATTTGGCCCTGCCGTTACAATCGAGTAGTGGAAAGCCGACGCATGTGCCCGCACTGCCGGGCCTTCATCTCAACCAAGGACCGGACCTGTCCCTATTGCCACGAAGAGGTGGAGCCGCGCCGGGTGGCCCGCGGCCCCAGCGGCCCGATCCTGGGCGGGCTCGTGCCCCACGCTCATTTCACCACCGTTCTGTTGATCACCGTCAACATCGGCCTCTATCTGGCCATGACCATCTACAGTCTCAAGGGCGACAACCCCGCCGCCTTCATGGACCTGGACCCGACCACCCTGGTCGCCTTCGGCGCCAAGTTCAACCCCGCCATCCTGGCCGGGCAATACTGGCGCCTGGTGATGGCCGGTTTCCTGCACCTCAACCTGATCCACATCCTCATGAACATGTGGGTCCTGTTCGATCTCGGCGCCACCGTCGAGGAGTTTTACGGAACCGCGCGTTTCATCGCCTTTTACTTTGCCGCCACCGTGGTCGGCTTCTACGCCAGCGCCACGTTCTCGGCGGCCCTCTCGGCGGGCGCCTCGGCGGGCCTGTTCGGTCTCATCGGAGCGATGATCGCGCTCGGCGTCCGCGACCGCACCGGCTTCGGCGCGGCCATCCGCGGCATGTACATCCGCTGGGCGGTCTACGTGACGATCATCGGGTTCTTCCTCGGCGCCGACCACTTCGCCCACTTCGGCGGCGGCTTCGCCGGCTTCGTGCTCGCCTTCCTCTCCGGGACGCCCTCCGGCCTCGGGGGTCCCAAAGAAACATTCTGGAAAGCGCTGGCCGCGATCAGCATCGCCCTCACCGCTCTGTGCTTCGTGTTGATGGTCTCGTTCCTGGTCACCGCGCGCCTGTAGGCGCGGGACGTTTGGGCGCGGCCCCGAATTGCCGATGTGCTTTCCCCCCGGCCCGCCGCCCGGCTACAATCACCGGAGGCGCACCGGCGGCCGCCCGCCCGGCGCGAGGACTTGAGCATGCATCCGATCACACCGTTCCTTTGGTTCAACGACAACGCCGAAGAGGCCGCGGAGTTCTACCTCTCCGTGTTTCCGGAAGCGAAAAAGGTGGCCGAGCTGCGCTCGAGCGGCGTCGGGCCCTGGCCCGCCGGCAAGATCGCCACCATCACCATCGAACTGCTGGGCCAGCAGATGACGTTTCTCAACGGAGGACCCGCCCAGGCGCTGACACCCGCGTTCTCCTTCTCCGTGGCCTGCCGGAATCAGTCCGAGATCGATCGCTACTGGGATCGCCTGGTGGAAGGCGGCCGGCCCATGGCCTGCGGCTGGCTCACGGACCGGTTCGGCCTGTGCTGGCAGATCGTACCGGAGACCATCGGCGAACTGCTCCGGCATCCCAAGGCGATGGCCGCCATGATGGGCATGGTGAAGTTCGATTGGGCCGCGCTGGAGGCCGCGGCCAGCGAGTAACCGCTACCGCCGCTCTTCGTCGTACTCTTCGAAGATCGTCGAGCGAGGGATGCGCTCGCCTTTGAGAAACACCGCCGAGACGCGCTCCGTGGCGGCGATCTCCGCCAGTGGGTTTCCGTCCACCACGATCAGCGTCGCCGGCGCACCCTTGGCGATCGAGACGCCGCCGGCCGCCCATTCCAGCACCCGCAGCGCCGGCACCCCGGCCGCCACCCAGAGTTGGCATTCCCGATGCATCGCCGGTCCATGCGGCGCCATCGCGCTTCCCGAGCCCGTGCCCATCCGCAGGCGCACCTTCGCCTCCACCGCGCGGCGGAGATTCGCCGAGGCCGCCGCGAGGCTCGCCCCTTCGATCGTGGGCTTGAGTTTCCGCGCGCGCGCCAGGCCGCGCCAGGCCGTGAGCGACGGCGCGGGCACCACCTGCTGGAACAGTCCCCGGTCGAGCAGGTCCGCGGCGCCGCGGGCGAGTTGCTCCGACGCCTCCACCGCAACCAACCCCGGAATCAGCGCCACGCCCGATCGCGCGATGGCGGAAAGCAGGGCGTCCGGTATGGGCTCCTTCAGTCCGCTGATCTCGATCGCCCGGGCGTCCGCCAGGCGTTGGGCCAGTTCGTCGAGCGTTTGCACGCGCAGCACGCCGGCGGCCGGTCCGGCCACCTGCACGTCCGGAAGCAAACGGTCGCCCGTCCGCGATTCGGCGGCGAGACCCGCGAAGTCCTCCGGAACCGACACCGCGGTGACGCCGCTGTAGAGGTACGCCGCCAGCGCGCGCCGGGCTTCGTTCGCGTTCCAGGAGCCGGACGGCGCGGCCGGATCCCGGAGATACACCAGGCCGTCGCGGAAAGCGGGCAGGACGGTCTTCCCCGCCCCTTCGATCACCGCCGCCTTGTCGTAAACGCTCTTGGCCGGCTCGGCGGCGAAAATCTCTTCGACGCGGCCATTGCGGATCAGAATCGACGCCGTCGCCGCTGCTCCGCTCCGGTCGAGCACCCGCACGTTGCGGATGAAGGTCGCCCGGATGCGCTGCATGTCGCGCGTGAGCGCCTTGGCCTTCTGAATCGTCGTCTTCGATTGCGCCTGCCAGACGCCCAGAACCACGAACGGCGCAAACACCACCAGCAGCCACAGCTTGGCCGACGCCGCGATCTTTTCTTCCTTCTCCCAGCGGAACAGCTTCGTCGAAACGAACAGGCCCAACCCGGCGGTGACGGTCAGCCCAAAGGCCGGCCACGCGTTGGCGGCGAGCGTTTCGTTCCGCACCAGAATCGCGGTGATGCCCGTGTTCAGGTGCGTGGCGGGCAGGAACTGCGCGGCCACCTGCAGCCAGTCCGGCAGCAGCGCGAGGGGAAATGTGGAGCCGCTCAGAAACAGCATCGGCAGGTAGATCAGTTGCACCAGCACCTGGCTTTCCTGCATCGAGTTCACCACCGAGGCGATCACCAGGCCCACCGCGCGGAACGCCATCACCCCGAGCGTCAGGAACACCAGCAACGAGAAGGGCTGCGCCGGCACCGGCATGCCGTACTGGAAGTGGCCCAGCACAATGAACAGCAGCGCCGACGGCAGATACGTCACCCACCCGGTGACCATCGATGCCACCAGCAGCGGCGCGGCGCTGATCGGCGCCACTTTGAACCGCCGCAGGATGTTCTGCTCGCGCTCCTGCACCGCGCGCAACCCGGCGCCGAAAAGACCCGTACCCAGGACGCCGAGAATCAACACCATGCTGATCACCTGCGTGATGCCGCCCGCGTCGCCGCGCCCGAAGATCTGGCCGAAAATGAAGAAAAAGACCAGCGGGAAGGCGAAGTTGAAGAAGAGCACCATGCGGTCCCGCAGCGTCAGCTTCAGGTTGATCCGGATGTTCGCGAGATAGGCTCTCATTCGCGCAGTCGCTTTCCCGTGAGTTCGATGAACACGTCTTCGAGCGTCGGCCGCTCCAGGTGAATGTCCTCCAGTTCACAACCGTTGTGATCGATCCACTTCACCAGCTCGACGATGGTGCGCGCCGGCCGGGCGGCGGTGACGGTGAGCGTCCGGCGGTCTTCGGAATACACCGTGTGATCGCCCTCCGCGCACGGCGGCGCCTGGTCCGGCATCGGCTGCGTGCACCGGATCTCGATCCGCGATTGACCGCCCGTTCGGGCCTGCAACTCGCGCGGAGTGCCGATCGCGATCACCCGGCCCTCGTCCACGATCGCAACCCGGTCGCAGAGCTTCTCCGCCTCTTCGATGTAGTGTGTGGTGAGCAGGATCGTACGTTGGTCCGAGCGCAGCTCTTCGATCAGCGAGTGGATTTCCAGGCGCACCTGCGCGTCCAGGCCCGTGGTCGGCTCGTCCAGGAAGATGAGCTGCGGATCGTTGATCATCGCCAGGGCCAGTGCGAGGCGCTGCTTCTGCCCTCCGGAGAGCGTCGAGTAGAACGCCTTCCGCTTGTCCCAGAGTTGCAGCCGCTTCAGGATGCCGTCGCCGCTGATGCTCCGGGAATAGAAGGCCGAGAACAGCTCCACCGCCTCCTGCACCGTGATCTTGTCCTGTAGATTGGTGGCCTGCAGCGAAACGCCGATGCGGTCCTTGAGTTCCCGCGGTTGCGCGTTCGGATCGAAGCCCAGCACCGTGACCTCGCCGCCGGTGCGCGGGCGCAGGCCCTCCAGGATCTCCACGGTCGTGGTTTTGCCCGCGCCGTTCGGGCCCAGCAGGCCGAATACCTCGCCCGCGTGCACCTCGAAGTCGATCCCGCGGACCGCCTCGAAGGCTCCGTAGCTCTTCTTGAGCCCCCGGACACTGATCACCGGCGCGGCCACGGTCAGGCGCGCACCGGCGCCGCGGCTACCACCCGGATGGCGGCCTGGCAAAACGCGGGCAGGTCTTCCGGCTTGCGTGACGAAACCAGGTTGCCGTCTACCACCACCTCGGCGTCTTCCCACAAGCCGCCCGCGTTCACCACATCGTCCTTGATCGCGAAGAAAGAAGTGGTCCGCCGTCCCCGCAGGATGTCCGCCGAACAGGGAATCCAAAGGCCGTGGCAGATGCTGGCCACCAGTTTGCCTTGTTCATGCGTCTGCCGCACGAACTCGATCGCTTTCGCGTGGCGGCGAATGTAATCGGGGGCGAAGCCGCCGGGGCAGACCACGCCGTCAAACTCTGAGGCGGCCACTTCGGCATACGCTTTGTCGGCCACGCACGGATAGCCGAGCTTGCTCGTGTAGCTGGCTCCCGCTTTGGCCCCGATGGTCACCACCTCCGCGCCCGCCTCCCGGAACCGCAACAGCGGGTACCACACCTCCAGTTCCTGGTAGAGGTTGTCGACCAGCATCGCGACACGCTTTCCCTTGAGTTCCATGCTCCTCATGATAAACGGCGCCGCGGGCGTGGAGGTTCCGGCTACTCTCCGAGCAGCCGCGCGATCGCCGCCGCGTCGTTCGGCGCCACCAGCGGCTGATTGCCGAAGTTCGGCGCGATGCGCCCGACGTGCGACTCGAGCGCGCCGGTGTGATAGCGGTAGATGTAGTCGGGGTCCTTCAAAACGTTGCCCGTGAGCACGGCCACCACGTCCGCGTCGCGGGCCACCACGCCCTTGGCCACTAGTTTCTTCAAACCCGCCAGGGTGGCCGCCGAGGCCGGCTCGCACCCGATGCCCGCCTTGCCGATCACCGCCTTGGCGTCGGCGATTTCCTGCTCGCTGACGCTCTCCACCGTGCCCGCGGATTCGGCCACTTCCCGCTTCGCCTTGGGCCACGAAACCGGATCGCCGATCTTGATCGCCGTGGCCAGCGTCTCCGGATGCGCCACCTGCTCGAAGCGCGCGCGGTCCGATTCCCAGTAGGCGTGGAACGGAGCCGCCCCTTCGGCCTGCACCACCGCCAGCCGCGGCAGACGGTCGATCAGGCCCAGCGCGCGCATCTCCCGCAGCCCTTTGCCGAACGCCGCCGTGTTGCCCAGGTTCCCGCCCGGCAGCACCACCCAGTCCGGCACGCGCCAGTCGCGCTGGTCCATCATCTCCACCATGATGGTCTTCTGGCCTTCGATGCGGAACGGATTGATCGAGTTCAGCAGGTAGATGCCGAGCCGTTCGGCCAGCACGCGAACCAGCGCCAGGATCTGATCGAAGTTCGCCTCCACCTGGAGGGTGCGCGCGCCGTATTCGAGCGCCTGCGCGAGCTTCCCGTAACTGATGTTCCCGTGGGGCAGGAAGATCACCGGCTCCAGCCCGCCCGCGCTCGCGTACGCCGCCATAGAGGCCGACGTGTTTCCCGTCGAAACGCAGGCCACTCGCCGCATGCCCAGCCGCCGCGCCTGCGCCACGCCGCAGGTCATGCCGTTGTCTTTGAACGAGCCCGTCGGGTTGAAGCCCTGGTGCTTGAACACCACCGCATCCAGCCCGGCGTAGGAGGCCGCCCGCGGCGCCGCAAGCAGCGGCGTGTTGCCTTCCCGCAGCGTCACCACGTGCGACGGGTCCTCCACGAAGCCCAGCAGGTCCCGATAACGCCACACGCCGCTTTGGTCGAGCGGCGCCTGGGAAAGACGCCGTTCTCTCCACCGCGCTTTCAACTCCGCCGCGCCGGGGAGCGGCGCCTCGTCCGTCGCCTCCAGCAATCCGCCGCACCGCGGGCACGTGTAGATGACTTCGGTGATCGGATAGCGCGCGCGGCACGCCGTTTCGAAACAGATGAGCGATGAGGGCACGAACCCTTTATTGTAGGCGGTCGGGGGATTGGGTGGCCGATCGAAACGCGACGTGTCGCCTCGGCCCGTTAGCACGGTAGACTGTGTGTATGCCGCCGTCTGAGCGTATCGTCGTCGACCCCAAGATCCTGGCAGGCAAGCCAGTGATCCGAGGGACGCGTCTCGCCGTCGAGTTCATCCTGGAGCTCCTCGCGGCCGGCCAATCTGAGAACGACATCCTCGCCAACTACCCTGGCTTGACACGCGAGGACATCCTCGCCTGTCTGTCTTACGCGAGCTACCTGGCCCACGAATACAAGGCGTTCCCGATTCCAGCGTAGATGCGCCTCCTCGCCGATGAGAACTTTCCGAAGCCGATCGTAGAGGCGCTTCGCGCCGATGGCCACGACGTTCTCTGGGCGCGAACGGACCTCGCCGGAACCGGCGACGTCGCCCTTTTGGATCTGGCGGAGGCGCAAGCGCGCAACGTGCTGACGCTCGACAAGGATTTCTGGCAGATCGCCGTCCAGCGCCGGAGCCCGCTCGAACAGTCCGGGGTCGTTTTGTTTCGAGTCCATCCCGCAACTCTCGAGAAACTCGCGCCGCTCGTCCGGGCGTTCGCCGAGGCTGACACAACATGGGCCGGGCACATCAGCATCATCTCGGTGGACGGAATTCAAATGGTGGCTGCGCGGAGACGGTGATTCTCCCCTTGGTCGGCGTCTCTGCCGCCAAAATCTGCCCACGAACTTAGGCACTTCCGCGTCTTTTTTCGTTTCGAGCCGATTCCCGCATGAACCGCCAGCCGTGCGCCCCGGCGACGCCGAAGAACGCGAGTACGATCGGCTCGCGGAGCGCCCGATGAGCAGCAGTTAGCTGATGCGACGGCGGGCGACTGCGTCCTCCACTCGCACCATGCCTCCGATTCCTATCGACTCCGAAAAGGTTGTAGGTTCGAGTCCTACCTGACGAACCAGCGCTCAGCGCGTCAGACTGTTACCAACCGCTACCATCGGTTGCTAATCAGCACCAACAGAGGTGGCGCTTGGCTTGGGTTGCCAAGTCGGACGGGCGCTGTCGACGACTACATCCGCCGGCGCATGCCGAACTGTCCGGACGGTTGACTCCAGTGCGGCCGGCGCCCTCACGATTTTGCCGGCGAGCGCGCAACGGATTTCGTTGCACCGGTTTCGTTAAGCCGGGCTGGGTGCCCTGGCCGATTGCGACGGATGGGCGCGTCCGCCGTCTTGGTAGACGTCGGCGTTCCTGCGATACTGAACTAGCGAGGGTTCCATCGTGACCGTCAGCGCACATTTCGATGGCAAGGTAATCATCCCGGACGAGCCGCTAGACCTGCCTCCCAATCAGGCTTTGATCCTGCAAATCCAGGCGGTGGGTGGGAAGGATGTCACGGATGAGGAATCGTCGCTCGCTTGGATCGCGGCCAACGCCGTCGACAGCGACGCATTGCCCGCGGATCTTGCAGATCGGCATGACCACTACCTTTACGGCCGTTCCTCCGGGGACAAGCAACGGTAGTGGCCATCTACTTCGCGGACACCTCCTTCTGGATTGCCCTCTCCAGCAACGAGATCAGTACCACTCTCAAGCCATAGCCTGGCACGCGGCCGTGAGCGCTATACTTGGAAGCGATGGCAACCGTGACCGACATCGGCAGCCTCATCGCGCGAACTCCAGGGATTCACGGCGGCCGCCCTTGCATCGCCGGCACGGGTGTGACCGTCCGGCGGATCGCCGTGTTGCACAACATGGGCGAGTCACCGGAAGAGATCGCCGCGAATTACGGGCACCTGTCGCTGGCACAGGTGCATGCCTCACTTGCCTATTACTACGCTAACAAGGCCGAAATCGACGCCGATCTGGAGGCCGAAGAACGCGAGTACGATCGGCTCGCGGAACAGCACAGGCACTGATCCTCAGTGGGCCTGATCCAGCTCTACATCGATGAGGATGCGGTGCGCAAAGGTCTCATGACCGGGCTTCGCTCTCGCGGCGTGACCGTGCTGACCGCTTTGGAAGCCGGGTTGTCTGGAGCGCCCGATGAGCAGCAGTTAGCTCATGCGACGGCGGGCGACTGCGTTCTCTACTCGCACAATTCCTCCGATTTCTATCGCCTCCACACAGAATGGCTCAGCGTCGGGCGCGTGCACGCCGGAATGATCCTGGCTCCCCAGCAGCGTTTCTCGATCGGTGAGCAGTTGCGGCGAATCTTACGGATCCGGGCCGCAGTGAGCGCCGAGGCCATGAGAAACCGCGCCGAGTTCCTCGGCACGTGGGCTTGATGGCTCTGTGAGCCAGTCACCAGGCAAGTCCCGCGCTCCGAATCCGGCCGCGTCCATTCCTACATACGTTCCGCCAGTATGCGCCGTCCGGCGACGAAGAAAGCGTCGTGGCGCCCGTCACTCTTCTCTCGGGTCGAAGGCAAGTCGGCTCGGCAGCCAGATCCCCAGTTAACGGAACATTCGCGCATCGAACGCAAACGGTTCTGGGCTTCTGAAGCGGATCCTGTCGAAATCGCCGTGAGCGGGATTCAACAACACATTCCATTCGCCGTGGATTGGTGCGGATGGTACGAGCAGGGCCGCAGTCTCGCCGCGACGAATCCAGTCGTCGCCGAACCGCCTTAGGGATTCGTCTCGGGAATCGCGCCAGCCTGCCGGCAATGTGGCCGGGTCAAGTCTGCCCATGGCAACGGCCTCGGGAATCTCACCTTCGATCGACACGAGGTCAGAAGGCGTCAGATTCGGCTCCAGATTCACGAAGGTTTCAACTGCGGCGAGCGCCAAGGAAGTTGATGCATACACCACGCTCACGCCACGGCTGTTCCACCTGCCGCCGTGGAGACGGGCGCCTACTCCGGCCGCCGCCTCAGCGGCGTAGCGCTGCCTGCAGATTCTCCGAAACCGCATTAGCTATACACGCCATAGGCAACGCGGCCCAAGACATCCTCGACCATCCGAGCGCCTACATCGGTGTCAAGATGATCGAGAGGTTTCTCACCGCCAAGCGCACGGTTGGGAGTCCGCAGCCATTCGGTCGCTTTTCCCTCGTCGCCGATCATCTCGACTGCATTGGCATACACCCGCGCCATGCGGACGGTCCGATCGGATTCCGCGGAAGTCAGCAGGGATTGCTGACCGAGACGCCGGGTCAGAGTTCGTTGCGGAATGCCAAGTTTTCGCGAAAGGACGCTGTTTCCGACTTGGAGTTTGTGAGCCAGAGCCGTGACGGAGCCGGCTGGCAAGCCCTCACGGACAAGGCGCGCCAGATCGTCCGGTTGCCTGATGATCCTGCGCAACACTTTTCGCCCGCCCAGCACCTCCGCGATCGCCGCTGCCTCCACAATGGCCTCCTGGCTAATCGTAGCACGCCACTTGGCTGAAGCGAGGGGCTGCCAGTCGCCCCGCTAATTCCGGGAACAAACTGGCGTCTTGGTTTCGTAGAGGGCTGGTAGAGGGGATATGACGCTGCTGGTCCAGGACGTTCGCTACGCTCTGCGCACGCTTCGCAAGAGCCCGGGATTTACCGCCGTCGTGGTGCTCACGCTCGCTTTCGGAATCGGGCTCAACACCACCGTCTTCACGCTCGCGAACGCCGTTCTGTTCCGAGGACTGCCGTTCGAAAGTGCGGACCGCATCCTCTACCTGCGCAATGGCGATCCGAAACAGCCGCGGCAATCCGAGGGCGTTTCCTTCGCCGAACTCCACGACCTGCGCGCGCAAGCCAGGAGTTTCGCGGGCATTGCGGGCTACGGCGTGTTCACCGCCAACGTCGCCGATTCCTCCCGCCTGCCCGAGCGTCTGGTCGGCACGCGGATTTCGGCGAACGGCTTCCGACTGATCGGCCAGAGGCCGGTGGTGGGCCGCGATTTCACCAGCGCCGATGAACGGGCGGATGCCGCCCCGGTGGCCATTCTCAGCCATTCGGCATGGGTCGGCCGCTACGGCGGCGAGGCCTCGATTCTCGGCCGCGTGGTCCGCATCAACGAAGTGGCCACGGTCGTCGTGGGCGTGATGGCCGAGGACATGAAGTTCCCGGCCGGCGGCGATCTGTGGATCCCACTCAAACCGCGCAAGAGCGAGGAGAAGCGCTCCGAACGGCCCCTCGAAGCCTTCGCGCGGTTGCGCGATGACACAACGCCCGGCCAGGCCGGCGCGGAACTCGCGATGCTCTCGGAAGCCTACGCCAAGAGCTATCCCGAAACCAACAAGACCGTCCGCGTCCGCGCCGAAACGTTCATCGAACGCGACAACGGCGGGGAGATCAAGACGCTGTTCTTCACCATGCTCGGCGCGGTCGGCTTCGTGCTGCTGATCGCCTGCGCCAACGTCGCGAACCTGATGCTGGCGCGCGCCCTGGCGCGGGTCCGGGAGATGTCCATCCGCGCCGCCCTCGGCGCGGGCCGGGGCCGCATCCTTCGCCAGTTGCTCACCGAGTGCGTGATGCTCTCCACCGCCGGCGGCATCCTGGGCCTGGGCATCGCCTACTACGGCATCGGCCTTTTCAACGCCGCAACCAAGGCTCAACGGCCGTACTGGATTCAGTTCACCATGGACCCGGCCGTGTTCGCGTATCTCGCCGCGCTCTGCATCGGCGCGGGTCTGTTGTTCGGCCTGGTTCCGGCCTTGCAGCTCTCCCGCATGGACCTGAACGACGCGCTCAAGGAGGGAGGCCGCGCCAACAGCGGCAGCCGCCGCATGCACGCCTTCTCCGGCGCCCTGGTGGTGGGACAATGCGCGCTCGCGTTGGTCCTGCTGATGGGCGCCGCCGTCCTGATGCGGTCGTTCTTCAACATGCAGGACCTCGGCTCCACGCTCGACGCCGAACACCTGGAGATCGCCCGCCTGATGCTGCCCGAAGCGAAATACGCCACCCCCGATTCCCGCCGCCAGTTTGAACGGCAACTGACGGCCCGCCTGGCCGCCATGCCCGGCGTGGCTCAGGCGGCGGTCGCTTCCAACGCCCCGCTCACCGGCTCAGGACGCCGGCCGTTCCAGATCGAGGGCCGCCCCGCCCCTCAGAATCCGCAGATGCCTGAACTGGCCGGCGTGGTCGTCGCCAACCCGGAGTATTTCCCAGCCGTCGGCGCCCGCGCCCTGGCCGGCCGCACGTTTCAAGAGCAGGATCGCGAAGTCGCGGTGATCAATCAGGCCTTCGCCGACCACCATTGGAAGGGCCAGAACCCGATCGGCAAGCGGCTCCGTTTCACGGGCGAGAACACCGGGCCCTGGCTCACCGTGGTGGGCGTCACCACAAACGTCCAGCAGCATCCCCAGCGCGCGGAGTCGAACCGCCTGGTCTACGTTCCCTACGCGCAGGAACCCGTGGCGGCCTACGCCGTCATCCTTCACACCACCGTTCCGCCGGCTACCCTGGCCGAAGCCATGCGCCGCGAAGTGCAGGCCGTCCGCGATCAGCGGCACCGCCGCGTTCTCGGCGGCGCTGAGCGCCGCCGGCGGTGTCGCCGCCGGGGCCGGTTCGGTGTC
>DALYJJ010000052.1:30829-36925 GCA_031969915.1 Bryobacteraceae bacterium
CCGTCGATCCCCACCTGCCGCTGTACAACCTCACCACCTTCACCGCGCACCTCAGCCAGGTGCGTTGGGGGTTCCGGGTCTTCGGCACGCTCTTCTCGGTCTTCGCCGGCGGCGCGCTGCTGCTGGCGAGCATCGGCCTCTATGGAGTGATGTCTTACGCCGTCGAGCGGCGGAGCACTGAGATTGGCGTGCGCATCGCCCTGGGCGCGGCCGCGTCCGACGTGCTGCGGCTGGTTCTCCGCCGCGGGGCCTGGCAGGTGGGGCTCGGCCTGATCATCGGCATGCCCGCGGCGTTCGGGCTCAGCCACCTGTTCTCCGGATTCCTGTACAAGACCTCACCCGGTGACCCAGTGGCGCTGGGCGGCATCGCGCTGGTCCTCGTCGCCGGCGCCGCGGCCGCCTGCCTGCTTCCCGCCCGCCGTGCGCTGCGCGTGGACCCGATGGTGGCTCTTCGCTACGACTAGCGCGCCGCCTGCCCGTCCCACCAGGTGCGCCAGGCGGTGGGGTTCGCGCCCATCGATTCGCCGCTGATTTCGCGAAGCGCCTGGTACACCCAGCCGCGCGTCTGGGCGTCGAGGCCGCCCTCGTCGGTCATCCGGAGCAGGTGCGGGATCGCCTTGCGGCGCTGCTCGCGGGTGAGCATCCCCGCGTCCGCCAGGTTACACGCCGCGCGCTCCCGGACCTCGGCGCTTGCGTCCGTGCGGAAAACTTCGATCAACGGCTCGATCACTTCGTCCGTGCCCAGAATTCCCAGCGCGTTCACAGCCCAGAGGCGGTTCACTTCGAGCGGGTCGCCGCGGTAGTGCACCAGCACGCGCAGCACCTTCTCGCGCTCCACGCCGCGGTTCCCCAGCAGGCCGAGCTTCCAGAGCGGGAAAAACTTCTTTTCCGTGTTCTCCTCAAGTAGCCGCATCTGGGCGTCCACGCTCTCCGGCGTTTTCGGCAAACCGTAACCGGCGAGGGAAATCTCCACCGCGGCCGCGCGCACGCGCAGGTTGGTGGAACAGTAGGCCACCGACGTGAGCGAGTTCAGCGTGTCGTTCAACTCGATCTTGCCGGTCCAGCCATTCGCGCGCTTCTCGATCTGTTCCAGGGCCCCGCCATAGTTGCCGGCCGCCCGCTTGAGCAGCCGCTCGGCCTGCTCCTGCGGCGAAAGCCCCTCGATCTCCTCCAACTCGTGCTCGGACATCATACCGCGGCTCGCTTCCACCGGCAGGCCCGTCAACTGCAGCGCGGCGGCGATGCGATCCCAACCGGCCGCCGCCAGCCCGGAGGCGCCGGCCGCCGCCAACAGGATCGCCGTTCGTGACCAGTTCATGCCCCGACCTTGGCAGAGTTTCGCCCGCGGCGCCATCGGCGAACCACCTTAGGCGCCGCTGTATAGTAGGAGCGTGACTTCCCCCGTACAGCCGAAAATCACCTTGGCGCAGAGCCACGAGTATCGCGAAGGCTATGCCAACAGCGTGCAAGTGCGCGCCAATCTCTGGGACTTCTTCCTGCTGTTCGGCACCCTCGATCAAACCGCTCCCGACGCGGTCACGATCCGCAATTTTCAGGGAATCTATTTGAGCCCGCAGCAGGCCAAGGCCCTGGCCAACGTGCTCAACCAGAACCTGCAGCAGTACGAAGCCGCGTTCGGCGAGATCCGCCTCGAGCCGCAGAGTGGCGCGGGCACCATTCAATAACCTCGCCGCCGCGGCGCTGCTCGCCGCCTTCGCCGCCGCGCACCTTCCGCTGCTGGGCCTCCCGTTCCATTGGGACGAGCTCGGCTACTTCGTCCCCGCCGCGCTCGACCTCTGGCGCGAGGGACTGGCGGTTCCCCGCTCCACGCTCGCCAACGTTCATCCTCCCGGCCTCTCGCTGTACCTCTCCGCGATCTGGTCTCTCGCCGGCTACTCCGTGGCCGTGACGCGCGCGGCGATGCTCGCCGTGGGGCTCGCCGCGGCGCTGCTGTCCTGGCGGCTCGCCATCGCGCTCGGCGTGCGCGCGCCCCTCGCCGCGCTGGTCTTCCTGCTCGCCTCGCCGCTCTTCTTCATGCAATCGGCGATGGCCCAGCTCGACATGCCGGCCATGCTCTTCACTTCGGCCGCGCTCCTGTTATTCCTCCGCGGTTATATGGCCGGCGCGCTCGCCGCCGCGCTCGCGCTTGTGCTCGTCAAGGAGACCGGCCTCGTGCTCCCCCTCGCCCTGGCCGGCTGGCTCGCCTTCGAGCGCCGCCCGCGCTGGGCCGCCGCCTTCGCCCTACTTCCCGCCGCCGCACTCGCCGCCTGGGTCCTCTACCTGCGCAGCGCCACCGGACACGCCGCCGGCAACGAGGAGTTCGGCTGGTACAACCTGGTCTACCCGCTGCATCCGGTCCGGCTCGGCGCAGCGGTTTTACGAAGACTTTCGTACATGTTCTACGAAGAGTTTCGTTGGATCGCGACGGGGGCGATCGTCCTGGCGTGGCGCCGGGGCGCGTTCCGGTCGCGGGAGTGGCGGGTGGCGGCAACGGTGGCCGCGATCCACGTCGCGGCGGTGACGGTGGCGGGCGGCGCGGTGCTGGAGCGCTACCTGCTGCCCGCGCTGGCGGTGCTCTACGCCGCGGCGGCGGCGGCGCTCGACGGCCGGCGGTTGTGGCAAGCGGCGCTCGCGCTCGGGCTCGCCGTCTCGCTCTTCTGGAATCCGCCGTTCTGGCCGTTTCCGCACGAAAACAACCTCGCGATGGTGGACTTCGTGCGCCTGCAAAAAGACGCCGCCGCGTACCTGGAGCAGCGGCACGCGGGCCGCACCGTCGCGACGTCGTGGCCGTTGACGGATGCTCTGCTGCGGCCGGAGGCCGGTTACGTCGCGCGGCCGCTGCACGCGGTCGCGGCCGAGCGCGGCGAAGTGACGGTGGTGTATTCGCGCGATTGGGATCCGCCGTTGAGCCTGTTTCGCCTGGGCCCGGCGCGAGCGCTCGCCGAGCGCTACTTCGGCTATCGCGCCCCGCGCCGGCCCGAGGGCGCGCGGCTCGAACGGCGTTGGGAGCGGGGCGGCTTCTGGCTGGAGGTGTACACGGCGGACGTACCCGGTGGCGCGGCGGACGCATCCAAGTAGGCGTGGGCCGGTATAATTAAGGCAAGGGCAACATAATGAGGAGTTTTTGTTTTGCGGCGTGGGCGTGCGTGTGGGCGTTGTGCGCCGCGCCGCTCGACGACGCGCGCGCCGCGTATCAGCGCACCGACTATGCGGGCGCGATTCGCGCGTTGACCTCAGCGGGGCCGAAGACGGCGGCGGAGTGGGCGCTGCTGGGGCAGAGCTACTACCAGTCGGGCGAGTTCAAGCGGGCGTCGGAGTCACTTGAAAAAGCGGTGGCGCTCGATCCGGCCGGGAGCGGCTATCATCACTGGCTCGGCCGGGCGTTCGGGCGGCGTGCGGAGATGGCGAGTCCGTTCACCGCGCCGGGCCTGGCGGTGAAGGCGCGGCGCAGTTTCGAGCGCGCGGTGGCACTGGACGAACGCAACGCCGAGGCGGTGAACGACCTGTTCGAGTATTACCTGGAGGCGCCCGGTTTCCTGGGCGGCGGCCTGGACAAGGCGACGGCGCTTTCGGCCAAGATCGAGCGGATCGACAGCGTCGAGTATCACTACGCGCTCGCGAAGATCGCCGAGCACCGCAAGGATTATCAGAAAGCGGAAGAGCAACTGCGCATGGCGGTGCAATTGGCCCCGCGGCAGATCGGACGCGTGATCGACCTGGCGAAGTTTCTGGCCAAGCGCGGCAAGGTGCCCGAGAGCGAAGCGGCCTTCGCGCAGGCGGAGAAGATCGCGCCCGGCAGCCCGAAGCTGCTGATCGAGCGGGCGCGCACCTACATCAGCGGCAAGCGGAATCTCGCCGAGGCGCGGGAACTGCTGCGGCGGTATCTGAACGCTCCGCTGACACCGGACCTGCCGGCGCGCGAAGAAGCGCTGAAGCTGCTCAAAGAGAGCGGCGGTTAGCGCGGGCGATGCACGTCGGCGAGGCGTTCCGATTCAGCTATGAGGCGCTGCGCGCGAACAAGGTCCGCACGCTGCTGACGGCGCTCGGACTGGTGATCGGGAACGCGTCGGTGATTCTGGTGGTGACGATTTCGCTCACCAGCCGCGACTACATCCTGGACCAGATCCGGGCCATCGGCTCAAACCTGATCTACGCCTACTACGAAGCGGGCAGCCTGACGGCGATGAAAGTGGACGCCGACTTCATCAAGATGGCCGACGTGGAGGCGGTGCGGCAGCAACTGGGCGACCGCGCCGCGGCGGTGACGGGCGTGATGACCAACTACGACCGCCTGTACTTCAACGGGCGGCCGGAGGACATTCACATCATCGGCTCGGACGACCAATACCGGCTGGTGCGCAACCTGGCGGTGACCGCGGGCCGGTTCATGGACGAGGGCGACGTGGCGCTGCGGCAGAAGGTGGCGATGCTCACTGACGAGCTGGCGCGGCGGCTCTACGGGAGCCGGGAGGCTTCGGTGGGGCAGAGTCTGAAGCTGTCCGGATTACAGTTCACGGTGATCGGGACGTTCCGGGAGCGCACCTCGACGTTCGGCCTGAGCGAACTGGGCAGCGAGACGGTGCTGATCCCGATGACCGTGATCCGCTACTTCAATCCGGTGGAGCGCGTGGACCCGCTCTACGTGCAGGCGCGCGCGGCGGAGGACGTGGAGCCGCTGGCGGCGCGGGTGCGGACGATTCTCGAAGGGCGGCACCGGGCGGGGGCGCGCTACAAGGTGGAGACGCTGACCGCGATTCTGGACGCGGCGAAGAACATCGCGCTGATCCTGACCGTGGTGCTGATCCTGGTGTCGGCGATCGCGCTGATCATCTCCGGCATCGGGATCATGAACATCATGCTGGTGACGGTGACCGAACGGACGCGCGAGATCGGCGTGCGCATGGCCATCGGCGCATCGCGGCGGGAAGTGCTGCAGCAGTTCCTCTTCGAGGCGGTGCTCATCTCGACCGGCGGCGGGTTGATCGGCATCCTGTTCGGGGTGGCTGGGCCTCTGGCGGTGAACGCGCTGGTGGATGAGATCAAGGTGCCGATTTCGCCGCTATCGGTGATGATCGCCTTCGGGGTTTCGTTTATCGTGGGCCTGGTGTTCGGGCTGCTGCCGGCGAATCGCGCGTCGCGGCTGAATCCGACCGAGGCGCTACGATACGAGTGATGTTCACCCGTATGGTTCTGTGTGCCGTACTGGGCGCGGTGTGCGCCCGGGCGGAGACGAAGACGCTGACGCTCAAGGAGGCGGTGGAACTGGCGCAGCGCCAGAATCCAGATCTGCTGCTGGCGCGGCTGGATGAGCAGAAGGCCGCGCAGGAGGCGCGGGTGGCGCGCGATCCGTTCACGCCGAAGGCGGCGGTGGGGAGCGGGATGGCGTGGACCAGCGGTTTCCCCTTGAGCATCGAGGGGTCGGCGCCATCGGTGCTGCAGGCGCGAGCGATCCAGACGCTGTTCAACCGGCCGCTGAGCTACCGGCTGGCGGCGGCGAAGGAGGCGGCGCGGGGGGCGCAGTTCGACACGCAGGCCAAGCGCGACGAGATTGCGCAGCGGACGGCGAACCTGTACTTCGACCTGGAGCGCGCGGCGCGCAACGAAGAGCTGGCGCAGAGGCAGGTGGCCAGCCTGGAGCAGGTGCTCGAGACGGTGCGCGCGCGCGTGGCCGGTGGGCGGGAGCTGCCGGTGGAAGAGACGCGCGCGAAGGTGAACGCGGCGCGGGCTCGGCAGCGCGTGCGTGTGTTGGGCGGAGAGCGGGAGAGCGCGTCGGCGCTGCTGGCGCACGTGCTGGGGCTGGGGGCGGAGGACCGGGTGGCGCCGTCGGGCGAGGCGCGGCCGGCGCCGGAGCTGCCGGGCACGGAGGAAGCGCTGGTGGAGGAAGCGCTGCGGAACAGCCGGGAGCTGCGGAAGCTGGAATCGGCGCTGTTGGCAAAAGGGATGGAAGTGCGGGCGGGAAAGGCGGCGCGGCTGCCCAAGATCGACCTGGTGGCGCAGTACGCGCTGCTGTCGCGCTTCAACAACTACGACGACTTCTTCAATCGCTTCGAGCGGCACAACTGGCTTCTGGGGGCGAGCTTCCAACTGCCAGTTGTG
>DALYJJ010000053.1:0-9749 GCA_031969915.1 Bryobacteraceae bacterium
TGAAGAAGCCCGCCGCCGCGTCCTGGTCCGGCAGGGCTTCGAACTCCGCCTTCGTCATGTCCTCGGGATAGAAGTTCGCCCCGGGAGGCTTCCTTGATGGCACGCCCGGCACAAAGGCGCGATGCTCGTCCAGGCTGGACCACGGGCCCTTGTTCAGGTGGAAGTAGGCCAGCCGCGCTCTGCCGAGCGGCGTCGTATCGAGCTTCAGCCGCTCCCGCAGCGCGCGGTTGCCGTTCCAGAGCTGCTCCAGGAACAACTCGTCCACCACCGCCGCGGCTTCCATCAGCTTACCGAGCGCCGCGCGGTCGCCCGCGCTCAGCCGCCCGGTGTCCACCTCCAGGCGCACGGGGGCGAACCGCGCCAGCTTCTGTTCCAGTTCGTTGCGGGTGGGGGTGTCTGCGGTCTGGGCCATGGCGGCGAAGACGGCCAGCGCCAGGGGCACTGTTCGTGTCATCTCGTTACTATCCTACGCCTTTGCGGAATCAACGGTTTGGCGGGATTCCCGGGGCCCTTCGTCGTAGTATTAGGGAACAGGAGATCCCCACACAAATGCAACTCGTCACTGCTTGGTATTCGGTACCCGACATGGACGCCGCCCGCCGTTTCTACACGGAGACGCTCGGCCTCAAGGTGATCTACCAGATGGAAGGTTGGATGGAATTCGCGGCCGAAGCCGGCCAGCCCACGGTCGCCATCTCGGACTCGCCCGCGATCGGCGGCGGCGGCGCCACCGTTGTCTGGAGAGTCGCCGACATAGAGAAGTCGCGCGCCGAACTCGTCGCCAAGGGCGTGCGGTTCGAAGGTAAGATCGAGGAGTTCCCGGGCGTGGTCCGAGTGGCGACGTTCCGCGACCCGGCCGGAAACCCCGGTCAGCTTGTCCAACTCCTGATGGAGGTCTGATCCACGCGATGGCTACCGAACCGCAGCCTCAGCACCGCGCCGAAGAGCACGCCCTGGTGGACCGCGCCCGCCAGGGCGACAACGACGCCTTCGCCGCCTTGTTCGACCCCTGGCGCCAGCCGCTGTTTCGCTTCATCTACCGGATGGTCACCCATCACCAGGACGCCGAGGATCTCCAGCAGGAGGTCCTCGTCCGCGCGTTTCAGAAGCTCAGCAGCTATCGCCGCGAGGCCAGCTTCAAGTCCTGGCTGTTCGGCATCGCCACCCATCTGTGCCTGGACCACCTCCGTGCCCGCCAGCGCTGGCGCGTGGATGCGCAATTGGTTGCCGAACGGGAAGTGCACCAGGATGCGGCCGCGCTGGACGCCCTCCGCGGACTGCTGTCGTCACCCGACTTCTCCTTCGACATCCGCGAACATATCGCCTTCTGCTTCGCGTGCCTGGGCCGCACGCTGGAGCCTGAGGACCAGGCGGCCATCCTGCTGCGCGAAGTGCTCGGCTTCACCAATGAAGAGGCGGCGCGCATCGTCGAGCTTTCCGAACCGGTCTTCCGCCACCGGCTCTCCGCCGCCCGCGCCAAACTCATCGCCGATTACGATGGCCTCTGCCAGCTCATCAACAAGACCGGGGCCTGCTGGCAGTGCCGCGGCCTGCGCGAGTTCGTTCAGGAGGACAAACGCGGCCCGGACTTGGTGCAGATTGCAGTGAAACCCGGGATCGCGGTTACCCCGGAAACGCTGTTCGAAGCGCGCCTCGATATCGTCCGCCTCGCCGATCTCGAAAACGGCGTCAGCCGCCTGATGCACACGGAGTTTTTCCACGATATCGCCGCACAGGAGCAGAGGCGGGGCGCCGGACAAGAAGGCTGAGAACATCGCCGGAGCCCGCGCACCATACCGTTGAGGTGAAGCAACCCATGGAGGACCGGCGGCGCGCAATCGATCAGGCCCTTTCCGCACTCGACAAACAATTTGGCCGCAACACGGTGATGCGGCTTGGCTCCCGAGAAGTGATGGCCGTCAACGTGATCTCCACGGGCTCCATCTCGCTCGACGCCGCCCTCGGCGTGGGCGGCGTGCCCCGCGGCCGTGTGATTGAGGTCTTCGGTCCCGAATCCTCGGGAAAAACCACGATCGCCCTCCACATCGTTGCGGAGGCCCAGCGCCTCGGCGGCGTGGCAGCTTTCGTCGACGCCGAGCACGCCCGCCGGCTTGGCGTGGACATCGATAACCTGCTGGTTTCACAGCCCGACTGCGGCGAGCAGGCCCTCGAGATCGCCGCGGCCCTCATCTCGTCCCACGCCATGGACATCCTGGTGGTCGACTCTGTAGCCGCGCTCGTTCCCAAGGCTGAACTGGAAGGCGAGATGGGAGACTCCTTCGTTGGACTTCAGGCGCGCCTGATGTCCCAGGCGCTGCGGAAACTCACCGGCCTGGTAGCCCGCACCAATACCTGCCTGCTCTTCATCAACCAGATCCGCGAGAAGATCGGCGTCATGTTCGGCAGCCCGGAGACTACTACGGGAGGCCGCGCGCTCAAGTTCTACTCCAGCGTCCGACTGGACGTCCGCCGCACGGGCGCCATCAAGAACGGCGATGTCGTCGTCGGCAGCCACACCAAGATAAAAGTCGTGAAGAACAAGGTCGCACCACCGTTCCGCGAGGTGGAGCTCGACATGATCCACGGCGAAGGGCTGTCGCGCGAAGGCGACCTGCTCGACGTCTGCGTCGGCCGCGGCCTGGTGGAGAAGAGCGGCTCGTGGTTTAGTTGCCAGGGCGAACGGATCGGACAGGGGAGGGAGAACGCGATCGAGTTCCTCCGACGCAACGCGGACCGGCGTGAGGCCCTCACCATCGCGGCGCGGAAGGCGCTCGACCTTCCCGCGGCGGCCGCCGAGCCCGCGCTGGCCGCCGCCATGTAGCCCCGCTCACCTGGTCAGCGGCAGCAGGGCGCGCAGCCGGGCGTCGCGCAGGTACAGCCCGCCCCAGATCATCACGCCCAACAGCACCTGGACCCAGAAGGGGTCTCCGATCCGCACGTGTGTCGCCACCGCGCCGCCCATGTATCCGGTCACCAGAATGGCCCCCAGCACGCGCGTGGGTGGAACCAGATAAAGAACGGTGACAGCCAGTTCCAGAATCCCCAGCGGAACCGCCAGCGCCGGCGGCAAGCCCAGATGCCCGAACGCTTCGGCCAACTGCGCTCCGCCTGCGAACTTCATCGCCGCGCTGAAGAGCAGCATCAGAGCTGTCGCTCCGCTTAAAACCCAGCCAACCCAGAGAAGTGTTTTCGGTGACATCCCATCAGTATGGTTGAATCGCGGGGCCACAGGCCCGGTGTACTAAGCTAGCGGCTATGCGTTTTGCCTTTGGCCTGCTGTTGGGCGCCGCGGCTTTGTTCGCGCAGGAGCGGATGCGTGCGCGGGAGGCGGGAGTGGTGGTGGGGCGGTTGCCGGCGGGGCAGTTCAACGCCATCACCGACGTTGCGGGCGTGCGGGTGGGCCACGCGACGGTGCGGCGCGGGGACACCGTCCGGACCGGAGTGACGGCGATCTTGCCTCACGCGGGGAACCTGTTTCGCGAGAAGGTGCCCGGAGCGGTATTCGTGGGCAACGGGTTCGGCAAGCTCATCGGTTCGACGCAGGTGGAGGAGTTGGGTGAGATCGAGACGCCGATCCTGTTGACCTCCACGCTGAACGTGTGGCGGGTGGCGGATGCGCTGGTGGACTGGATGCTCGCGCTGCCGGGCAATGAGAACGTTCGATCCATCAACCCCGTTGTAGGGGAAACGAACGACGGGCGGCTGAACGATATTCGCGGGCGGCACGTTGGGCGCGAGGACGTGTTCGCTGCGCTCCGCTCGGCGGCGGGCGGGAAGGTGGAGGAGGGCGCGGTGGGAGCGGGGACGGGCACCATCGCGTTCGGGTGGAAGGGTGGGATCGGCACGGCGTCGCGCGTGGCGGGTGGCTGGACGGTGGGAGTGCTGGTGCAGTCGAACTACGGGGGGCAGTTGCGGATCAACGGGCAGGCGGCGGTGTCGCGCGATGAAGCGGGTGAGGGGTCCGTGATGGTGGTGATCGCAACGGACGCGCCGGTGGATGCGCGGAACCTGAAGCGGATGGGGATGCGGGCAATGATGGGGATCGGGCGGACGGGGTCGTCGGGATCGAACGGGAGCGGCGATTATGGGATTGCGTTTTCGACCAGCCGGGGGAAAGGGGCGTTACCGAACGACGACGTGTCGCCGTTGTTTGAAGCGGTGATCGAGGCGACGGAGGAGGCGGTGTTGAACTCGCTGTTCAAGGCGGAGACGACGGAGGGAAACGGCCGGCGAGTGGAGGCGATGCCGCTTCCGAAGAAATAGGCGGGCCCGAAGGCCCGCCTGGAGTGTTCAGACGATCCTGAGTCCGCCTAGAAGATGATCTTCAGGGCGAGCTGGATGTTACGGTTCCCGGAGCGCGACGCCGGGACATATTCGTTGAACGACATGTCCACGGAGCCTGAGTCGACGAACAGGTTGGCGTGGTTCATGGAGTTGTACATCTCCAGCCGCAACTGCGTGTCGACCCGCTCGTTGATCCGGGTGTTCTTGTAGATGCCGCCGTCGATGTTCCAGGCGCCCGGGCCGCGGAACCGGTTGCGGCCGCTCATGGTGGCCGGGTAGGGTCCGAACTCGGAGGTCTTGGTGATCGGGTTGACGTAGGAGCTGTCGGCAGGCAGGCCGGTGAGCGGCATGTAGATGTTGATGTTGGGTGTGGCGGTGGCTTTGAAGGCGGACTCGGCGGGCTTCACGGCCACGGGGCCGGTGAAGAACGCGCGGGTAGACGGCGTTCAGGATGCCGGCCCAGGTGGTGTCATACAGGGTAAACGGGCTGCCGGTACGCGCGGTCAGGATCGGCGCGATGCTCCAGCCATGGAGGATCTTGTTCGCGACGCCCTTGAGGCCGCGAGCGAACGGGACCTCCCACTGGCCGCTCAGCGCCCAGCGGTGCCGGTTGTCAAAGTACGCGTCGCCCTTGTCGAGCCGCGGATTGAACGGATCGAGAAGGCCGAGGTTGTACTGGTTACCCGAAGAGGAGAACGTGTCGCTCAAGTTGTCGATGGCGTGTCCCCAGGTGTAATTCGAGATCAGGTTCACTCCCGAGTTGCCAACATTGCGGACGGTAAAGCGCGCGTTCATGGAGTTGTAGTTGGAGAAGCCCTTGCCGTTGCGCATGTTGATGTTGGTGTAGCCGGTGTTGCGCAGCAGGCGAGCCGTACAGTTGCCAGGCGCGCCGGGGCCGGAACCTGTGGTGCAAGCATCGCCAAGCAGTACGTTGCCCGCGCCGACGCGGTTCGGGTTCTCGAGGCTGTAGAGCTTCGAACCCTTGGAGCCGCTGTAGTCGATCGCAAACAGGACGTTGCGCACGATCTGGTGTTCGAGAGACAGGCTCCAGAACTGTGCATAGGCGGTGCGAATCTCCGGATTGACGGCGCGGAGAGAAGTCGGAGGAACGCCCTTGGTTCCCACGTTGCCGGCGAGCGGGCCGGCGAGCGCGGTGGTGATGTTGATCACGCCGCCGACATCGACCGGCTGCACGGAGATGACGGCGTAGTTCGGCGGGTTCTGGATGACGTTGAACGTCACGTTGCCGAAGTTGCGTTCGTAGCTGAGGCCGTAGCCGCCGCGCAGGGAGGTGTTGCCATTGCCGAACACGTCCCAGGCAAAGCCGAGACGGGGACCGAAGTTGTTCCAGTCCGGCTTCCACAGGCCGCCCACGTAGCTGTTGGGAGCGATGGCGACATCGCCGTTGCGGAGTTGCAGGAACTCCGTCTGGCCCTGCGCGGGATAGAAGTTCGAGTCGAGGCGCGGGTTCTTGTTCTTCTGAACGCCGAAGTACTCATAACGAACGCCAAGGTTCAGCGAGACGTTACGCGAGATCTTCCAGGCATCCTGAATGTAGAGGCCGAACTCCTTGTAGCGGTTCGAGCGGCTGAAGTTCGGGAAGCCCACGGGCAGGTTCACGCTGCACTGTGGCGTGACCGGGCCGTTACAGGGGAACTTACCCTGCGGGTCGATGGCGGCCTGAAACTGGAACAGTTGGCCGGCGAGGAGGTTTTCCATGCCGCGGCCGAAGTTGTTTCCCACCTGCTGCACGGGATTCTGGAAGGCGCCGAAGGTGCGATTGTCCTGCTGGTAGGTGAACGTCGCGCCCATGCGGATCTGGTGAGCGCCCTTGGACCAGCTCAAGTCCTCATACAACTGGGCGAAGTTCTGCGGGCCGCCGAACGGGATGGCGCTGCCGGGGTTGAAGGGCAGGTAGCCGGGCATCGCCACAAGGTTGCCGAGGAGGCGCGTGGCGGTGGAGCCGGAGGCCAGGTAGAGCGTGGGCGTCGGCGGCTGATCGCCGAGCGGCTGTATATTCTTCAGACGGTTCACCACCGCCTTGCTCTGGGAGATCAACGTGGGAGAGAAGGTACGGATGGCGGAGACCAGCAGGTTGTAGTTGCGCTGGTCGGAGCCGGAATCGAAACCGGCGTAGGGGCTATCGGCATTGGAACCGACCAGGTTCGAAATGCTCTCCCAGGCGAGACGGCCGTAGATCTGGGTCTTCTCGGAGAGGTTGTAGTCCAGGCGAGCGACGCCGAAATGGGTGTTGGTCGGCGTGCCGCCGCCGGAATCGGCGGGACGGGAGTAGCTCACCCGGGAGAAAACGGGAAGATCGGCGGGCAGGGAGTTGCAGAGGCCGGTGGCGGCCTGGCCGGCGCAGATATTTGCGCCGCGGGCGGCGAGCTGGGTTCGGTTGAGGGTTTCGAGCGTCTGGAGACCGGTGCGACGGTTGCCCAGGCTCTGGAAGAATCCTCGGGCGGAGGGGGCCGTGCGGGCGATCAGCTCGGGTGTGGGGATCCACACGTTGCGGATGCCGGCGCTGCGAGTGCGAATCCACTCGGTGGACTGGAAGAAGAAGAGCTTATCCTTCTTCACCGGGCCGCCGACCGAGTAGCCGGGCTGGTTCCGGGTGAAGATGGGGCGCGTGATACCGTTCGCATTGTTGTCGAAATCGTTCGACGACAGACGCGACAAGCGATTGAACCAGTAAGCCGTGCCGTGGAGGTCGTTCGAGCCACTCCGAGTCGCGACGTTCACCACGCCTGCCGCGGCGCGGCCGAACTCCGCAGTGAAGTTGTTGGTCAGGATCGAGAACTCCTGGATCGAATCGAGCGGAACCTGCTGGCCTACGGAAGCGGTGAACTCATCGTTGTTCGCAGCGCCGTCGAGCAGGGCGTTCGTGCCCGCGGAACGGAGGCCGTTGATGGCGTAGCCGGTGCCGCGTCCGGAGGGATCGTCGGGCGACACATTGCCGCTGATGGCGACAAGGGAGTACGGGTTGCGGGTGAGGGTGGGCAGCTCGAGCACCTGTTTGGTGGTCACCACGGTGCCGACGGTCTGGGTTTCGGTGTTGATTTGTCCAGCCTGCTCGGAGACCTGCACGACGGTGTCGGTGCGGCCCACTTCGAGCCTGATGTCGACGCCGACGCGGGAGCCGACGGACACCACGGCCTGTAACTGCGCCACGGAGAAGCCCGTCGCTTCCACCGTAACCTGGTACACACCGGGCAGCAGGTTGGCGAAGCCGTACAAGCCTTGCTCGTTCGTGGTTGTGGCACGGGTCGCCGAGGTTCCGGCGTTCTTTGCCGTGACCTTGGCGTTGGCGACGACGGCGCCGGTGGGGTCGGTGACGGTTCCGGTGAGTTGGCCGGTTTCGGTTTGGCCGAAAGTCAGAGTGGCCGTCAGCAGAAGGAGAAGAAAGGACGCGAACAACGAACCTTTCCGGGTGGGGAGCATCAAGTCAGCCTCCAATATGAGAATGTTCGGTCCTAAATAAGCAACCGAAGGGCCATTGCGTTACTGGAGTTAACTGCCTTAATTTACAGATACGAAAAAACCGGGCGACGGAGGCGGATTCCGAGTTTCATACCTCACTGGGCATTTCTCCGCAACATGGGAGATCCAACTCTGAATCTCTACAAACTAAAGAGGTTTCACGTGCTCCGCCGCCTGGCCTTGATGGAACTCATAGGAGAGTTCTTCCCAGCCGGACAGCGAGCTTCCGTCGTGGAAAACGCAATGAGAGGGAACAGCGGCTAGCGTTTCGTCACCGATTTGTTGGCGGTCGGGAACGATGATGGTCAGGTCGAGCGGGCCTTTGCGGGGGGCGCCGGACGTGACGGGCGCGCCGTCGGCGTCAACGAACTGTACGCGAACGTCATGGGCGGAAGGATCGCGTTCGATCGGGGCGTTGAAGCCTGCGCTCATGGGGCCCCAATGGAAGCGTGGGCGGCCGCCGCCGCCCCAGGCGAGTGGGGCCAGGGGCGCGGGTGCGGGTGCGGGTGCCGGCTCGAGGCCGTCCCCGGCAGGCGCGGGCGGCAGGACTGGCGCGGCGATCAGAGCAGACCCTGGCGGTGTGGGCGGGGGCGAGGGCACGCCGCTGGCCGGGCCCGCCAGCGGCGGTATCCCGAAGACCGCGAAGGGCGAAGCGGGAGCGTCGGACGACGACGGCGGCGGTGGGCCGCCCAGGATCCGGGCATAGTCGAGCGGCACGGAACGGCCCAAGGCGAACTCGAACGGTTGGTCCGGGATCCGATCGGCGGGGGCGTCGGAGGTCAGGGGCGACACTCGGGCGTTCTCATGCCCGGGATCGTCGACGAAGAGCGAAGCCTGCGATTCGGCGGTCTCCGGTTGGAGAGAGCGGAGCAGGGCGTTGGCCCGGTCGGGGTCGAAGTAGCCGGCGAGGTTCGAGATCAGGCCGGCGTTGAGATCGAGTTCGGAGGCGTACCGGTCCGGCTCGCGTTGCCAGATGTGACGCGCGCGCTGGAGGCAGGAGACAGCGTCTTCGAAGCGCCCGCAAAGGACATAAACGTTGCCGAGGTTCTCGAGTGCGGGAGCGAGCCGATGGTCCTTGGCGCCTTCCAGCCGCCCGACGGCCTGCTGCATCAACTCGACGGCCGGGCCGAACCGGCCCATATCGGAGTTGGCGCCGGCGAGGCTCATTAACAAGACGCCGAGTTCGGCGGCGTTGGAACCGAGCTGCCGTTCGCGCAGCGAGAGGGCGCGCTCGTAGCAGTTGATGGCCTTTTCGAGATCTCCTTCCGCCCGGAAGATGGCTCCCATCACCTGCAGGGCCACCGCAACTTCTTCGGACCCTGAGCCGGCCAGGCCGCGGTAGATCTCAATGGCCTCTTCGACGGATTCGCGGGCCGGCTTGTGCTCGCCGCAACTGGAGAGGGCTTTGCCGAGGTCAATGAGGCAGCCTGCGGTGGTGGCGTGGTCTTCGCCGAACTCGTCGCGGGCGATCTTGAGAGCTTCGCGATGGAGGTCGCGCGCCTCCTGCGGTTGCTCGGTTTCCAGAAGGATCGAGGCGAGGTTGCGGATGCGCTCGATGATCAAGCCGATGTTACGGGGCCGGATCTTGCGTTCGATCTCGAGGGCCTTGCGCAGGTGCTCCGTCGCCTTCGCGGGTTCTTCGGAGCGGACCAGGCCGGCGACGAGATCGAGGCCGACGGCGAGTTCGCTACACGGTTTCTCGCGAGGACCTTCGAACAGTTCGAGGGCGGCCTCACCGGCGCGGCGCGCCTCCGCGTTCTTTCCCTGGCGAACCTGCGACTGGGCCAGCGCGAGGAGAATCTTGGCGTGCCGGCGGGCCCCGACCGAGCGCGATTTGAGGGCGGCGACGACTTGCAGCAGGGTTTGCTCGGCTTGAGCGAAGTTTCCAGACTCAAGAAGGCGCTCGGCTTCGCGGGCGTCGGCGGGGCTGCCCTCGAGCCATGACGGCAGGTTGTGGCGGACCGCTTGCGCGGCCCACTTCATTC
>DALYJJ010000053.1:9759-36869 GCA_031969915.1 Bryobacteraceae bacterium
GGATCCATTCCTGAACTCGGATAACAGATCGGCGGAAAAGGGCCTCGTCATTAGCGTTAATTGCCGTAGCCCCGGAGGGGATAGGACGGACGGCAAGAGCGCGCCCGCCGGGCCCTGGCGGGGGCTATTTCTAAGGTCCCCGCCCTAGGACCCAACCCGCGAAGCCTTAGAGCCGCCTCAACATTTCCCGACAGTGGTTCCCCTGACCGAAACGTGGAGTAGGATCGACTCAGCGACCGAGTGTCCGAATGAGCGTTTGTCTATTTTGCGGGCAAAAACTGACCTTCTGGATGCGGTTCGGATCCCCTCCGTTCTGCTCGAAGGAACACCGCGCCGCTTATCATGAGCGGCAGGAGCAGCTCGCCCTCACCAGCCTGATGCGGACGCGGCCGGCGCGCCCGGCCTCGGAAACGGCCCTGCCGAATCTGGACGAACTGGCCGCCGCCGCACTGTCTGCACCCGCGGCCCCGGCGGCGCCGCCCGCGCCCGTGGCGGTCGCGCAGGCGGAACCGGACCCTCCGAGCCCCGCCGAATACCTCGCGTACGGGCCGGACTTCGCGCCTCCCGCTTCGGGCGTGTTGGCACCGGACCTGGACCCAGCCGAGGCACCCGTGCGAGACCTGCTCCAGTTGGCGCGCCACACCGGCGCGAGCGGCGGGGAGCGGGACCTTGGATTTGCCTCGCTTGTGGACCTGGAGGAATTGGGCGCGCCGTGCGGCGGCGGATCGCGCGCCCGTGCACCGGAAGGATTAGGGGAGCGGCTGGGGGCGCCCGGCCCGGCGGCGGCGGGGCCCTCGCTCACGCCCGCTTTCGAGACAGACCTGGCGATGGCTCGGCTCGCGCGCCTGAGCGCTGGAGAAGCGCAGGGGGATCCGGTTGGTGCGCCTTGGACCGGGATCGAGAATCATCATGCCCCCCTCGCCGACGGCCCCGGCCGCTGCGCGATGCCCGCCGCACCGTGCGGACTGGGAGAGCGTTGGATACCCGAAGGCGCCTGCGCGCCGCTAGGAGAGCCGGCGGCGACACCGTTGCCCGTCCCGGCGCCGCAGATCGGTGCCCCGTGGGAAGCCGTGGTGCCGGAATCTCCGCGAAAACCGGCGGGAAGCGCGCTGTTCTGGTGCGCGTCGGGCTTTCCTTCCCTCGCCTCAGCGGTGGCGCCCCAAGGGGTGTTAGCCAAAGCGACGCCGGCGCAGCCCTATGCCCGGCCCTCCCTGGCGGCCGCGCTGGGAGCGGGCGCGCTGGCGACGGCGAAGCCGTCTCAACTCGATGGGAGCGAGAACTGGGTGTGGGCCGGGCTGGCGGGTCTCACACTGGAACCGAATCGCGCGGCGGCATCTCCGGTACGGGTTGGCCTCAGCCGCGCCGCCGTGGAACCCGGCCTGTCGAAACCGGGACGGGCGGAAGGGCTACGCGCGGGCCTCGCCGGCGCCTCGTTGCTCAACGTGGAGTTTTCCCCGGGCGCTGGGTTCGCGCCGGCGGCGGGGGTCGTAGCGGGCAGTGAGGACCGCCTGAACGCGAGTTGCGCGACGGCGGCACTTACCGCCGCGGCATCCGGTTTGAGGCCTCTCGAAACAGCAGTGGAGCCGGCGGACGAGTGGGCGTCATTGGCGGCGCCGGAAGCAGAAGAGGGGACGGCGGGCCTCCGACGCGTGTTGGTAGCGTTGGCGGAGGAACCGTTGCGCGGGCCCTCCATCGCGGGCCGTGCCCTGGCGGGCGGCGAACGTTTGCCGGCCCAGGCGGCAGCGGTTTCCTTCGAAGCGCCCCATGGCGCGGTGGAAGATCATCCCTACCGGATGCGCCGCGCGGGACGGCCTTGGGAAGCGATCGCCGGCGCGCCGGCGCGCGCTCATGCGCCGCGCTTCCGCGCCGGCCGGCGGTCTCGCGGCGAGCGCACACCTGGGTTGTCGGAGACCTTGTGGGTGTTGGCCGTGGACGAAGCCACCGGTGGCGCCGCCGTACTCCGGCGGCCCACGGGTGGCGAAGCCCCGGCCGCGGCGGACTTCGGCATTACGAGCCCCGGGCCTTTGCGCGCAGCGGTTTCAGCCGCGCTGCACGAGGAAGGGCTGGCGCTCCTGCCGGCGTGTTCGACGGCCCGTGTGGAAGCTCCGGTGAGACAGGTTTCGACGAGCGCCGCAGCCGTTCAGGAGCAGCGGCCCGCGACCGGAGCGGCACGGGCAAATCTCGTTCCGGCGGCTCGGCGCCGCCCGGGCATGGCGTTGCAGTCCGCCCCGCCCGAATGGCGCCGGGCGGCCATGCCGGAGGCGAAGGCCGAAGGCGAAGTGGCGGCGTGGGTCGTTTCGCCGGAGCTGGCCTTCGCAATCGAGACGTTCGATGTCGTCCGCGAGGAGAAGCCGGTGACGGCGATCCGCGTGGAGCCGTCCGAGGCGGAGTTCGTCGCCGCGGCGCCCGTCACGACAGAGGCGCCCGCGGTTGTGCCGCTCGAGGATCTGGCTCCGCTGCTGGCGGGATTAACGCTATTGGGGCCGGGCGACGATGTGCCGCGCCCGGTGGGGTCGCCGATGAGCGGCGAATCGGGATTGTTCTACCCACGCGCGCTGATCCGTCCCCTGCATCCCCGCATTCGTCACAGCGATTCGGACGAAGAAGGCAGCGGGCGCGCCGGGGAATCGCGCCGGCCGCCAGTGATTTCGATCGCCCAGATGCGCGCGGGCCGCTCGGGCCGTCCGGCCGGGGCTGTGCAGCGGGCAAGAGAGGCGTAGAACCGCAGTGAAGACTCGATTCGGAGCCGGGTGGTATGGATGAAAACAAAGGCGGAACCACCGCCGCTTTTTGGGTCTGGTTTCAGGACGAGGAGCCGGTCAGCTCGCCGCTCGGCAGCGAGTCGGACCCCTTCTCCGGCCGGGGGCGCGCGGCGTCGAACCCGGACGTGGTGGAAGCGATCCGCCTCCGCACGGAAGGGCGGGAAGAAGAAGCGCTGGACCGGTTGCAGCGCGCCGCGGGGGACGGCGACGAGGACGCCCTGCTGTTGTGCGGGCAAATCTGTTTTGAGCTGGGAGAACTGGGGGCGGCCGCGGAGTGGTATCACCGGCTGTTTGAGCAGCAGCCGAATCATCCCCTGGCGAGCCAGAACGAGGGTCTGTGCCTGGGCCGCCTGCGGCGATGGGCGGAAGCCCGCGAGTGCCTGGGCCGGGCGGTGATCGTCAACCCGGAGCGGCCCGAACCATGGTTTCTGCTGGGCATCAGCCTGCTCCACGTGGGGCGGGCGCCGGAGAGCCGCCCGTGCTTCGACCGCGTGCTGAAGCTGAAGCCGGATTACGCGCCGGCGCTGTTTGGGCGCGCGGTGGCGTTGCACCTGGAAGGCCAGCCGGGTGAGGCGTTGGAAATCTACGAACTGCTTCTCGAAGACCAGCCGGAGAAGGAAGAACTGCTCACCAACGCGCTCGCAGCGGCGCGGCGGGCCCGCGATGCGGCGAAGGTGAACTCGCTCGCCTCGCGCCTGCTGGCCGTGAAGCCGGAGGCGGAGGCGGCGCTCAAGGCGCTGGCGTGCCTGGCGATTGAGGCGAGGGATGCGGAGCAGGCAGCGGCATGGCTCGACCGCCTGCACGACGCCGGAGCGCTCAACGCCGACCAGCCGCTCACCGAATCACTGGCGCTGTGCCTGATGGGAGGGAAGCGGCGGGAGCCGGAGCGGAGGGCATGGAAGACATTGATTCAGGCGGCGCCCCGGCATGAGTACGGGCTGTTCCGCCTGGCGACGCTCGAGCACCAGTTGGGAGACACCGCCACGGCCGCGGAGATGTTCGCGCGCTGCGTCGCGCTTCGGGAGGACTGGCCGGAAGCGTGGTGGAATCTCGCCGGGTGCCGGTGGAAGATGGGAGACCGCGAGGGCGCGATGGCCGCCTTGGCCACGGCGCGGGACCTGGATCCCGCGCTGGCCACGGCGTTGGCTTCGGCGGCCCGATAACGTGTTAGTGCGCGGGCTGGGCCGGGGCGGCAGCGGGCGCGCCTGAAGCGGGTGCGGCTGGCGCGGCCACGGCGGGCGGGGCCTGGACCTTGAGGTACGACGGGGTGATGCGATTCCGGGCGCCGATATCGATCAGGCAGAAGCTGAGAAACACGCCCAGAAATAGCAGCCCCGCGAGCAGAATCAGAGCGGGCACGCCCTTGTCGTACCAGAGATGCATGAAGAAGAGGGCCACCAGCGACGCCTTCACCGTGGCGATCGCGAGCGCGATGACCACGTTCACCGCGGGCGATCCCCAGTTCACTCCCGCGGCGAGCACGGTCACCACGGTCAGGAAAAGCAGTCCTCCGAGAACCGCGATATAGGTTTTCGCGCCCGGATGATGATGGCCTTCGGCCTGTGCGTGTGCGTTCATTCGTGTCGCTCCTAGCTGATCAGGTACAGCAGCGGGAAGAGATAGATCCAGATCAAGTCGACTAAGTGCCAGTAGAGGCCCACTAAGTCCACCGGCGTGTAATAGGCCGACGTAAAGTCTCCGCGAATGGCGCGGCGGAGCACCCAGCCGATGACGACCATGCCGCCCAGGATATGGATGCCGTGCAGGCCGGTCATCATGAAGTAGAAGCTGAAGAAGATCATTTGGCCGCGCGCCCGGCCCTCGCCCGCCTCAAGCGCCGAAGGCGCGACAGCGTCGGACTTGTGCGAGTAGAACTTACCGGGCAGCAGGCCGTCGTGGATCTTGTGATCGTACTCAAAGTACTTCACGCCAAGAAAGATGCCGGCGCAGAGTAAGGTGAGGATCAGGTAGACGATGAGCTTTTTCTTCTGGCTGGTCTGGGCGGAGTGCACGGCCATGACCATGGTGAAGCTCGAAACGAGGAGCACAATGGTGTTCAGCGCGCCGAGCGTGCGGTCCAGGTGGTGGTGCGCTTCGTAGAAGGCCTCGGGGTACTTCGTCTGCATGATGCCGAAGCCGACGAAGAGGCCGCCGAAGAGCAGGATTTCGGTCACCAGGAACAGCCACATGCCGATCTTCGAGGCGTCGAGCTGCTGCGACATCTCGGCGAAGTGATGCTGCAGGAACGGCGAATGCCCGTTCGAATGGCTGTCGTGGCCGTGGGCGGCGGCGTGCCCGCCGTGCGCTTGGGTCTGGCTGCTCATCAGTGTTTCCTCTGTCCGGGGAAGTAGTCGTAGGGTCCGTGAGTGGCCACGGGCTGGTGATGGAAGTTATGCGTGATGGGCGGCGAGCCGGCGTCGGTCCATTCCATGGTGGCCGCGCCCCACGGATTGGCGGGGGCGTCCATCTTCTTCCGGAACGTGGAAAAGAGATTGATCGCGGCGATCATCAGGCCGAGTCCGAGGATCCAGCTTCCGTAAGTAGAGAAGGCGTGGAGCGGCTGGAACTGATCCAGGTAGTTGTAATAGCGGCGCGGCATTCCGCGGCTGCCCAGGATGAACTGCGACAGGAAGGTGACGTTGAAGCCGATGAAGATGAGCGCGGCGCCCACCGCGGCGGCCTTCTCGTTGTACATGCGGCCGAACATCTTGGGCCACCAGTAGTGGAGGCCGCCGATGAAGGCGATGACCGTGCCGCCCATCATGACGTAGTGGAAGTGGGCAACCACAAAGTAGGTGTCGTGCAGGTGGACGTCGATCGAGAGCGTCCCCAGGAAGATCCCGGTGAGACCGCCGATGGCGAACAGGAGCAGGAAGCTCAGGGCGTACAGCATCGGGGCCTCAAACGTGACCTGCCCCTTATACATGGTGGTGATCCAGTTGAACACCTTGATGGCCGAAGGAATCGCAACCAGGAAGGTGAGGAAGCTGAAGATCGCGCCGGCGAGCTGCGTCTGCCCGGCGACGAACATGTGGTGGCCCCACACGAAGAAGCCGACCAGCGCGATGGCGACCGAGGAGAAGGCGATGCCCTTGTAGCCGAAGATGGTCTTCTTCGAGAAGGTGGGGATGATCTCGGAGATAATCGCCATGCCGGGCAGGATCATGATGTAGACGGCGGGGTGAGAGTAAAACCAGAAGAAGTGCTGGAAGAGCACCGGGTCGCCGCCGATGCGGGGATCGAAGATGCCGATCTGGAAGGCGCGCTCCATCACCAGCAGCAGGAGCGTGATCCCGACCACGGGGGTGGCCAGCACCTGAATCAGGCTGGTAGCGTACATGCCCCAAACAAAGAGCGGCATGTTGTACCAGGTCATGCCCGGCGCGCGCAGCTTGTGAACGGTGGCGATGAAGTTGATGCCCGTGAAGATGGAGGAGAAGCCGAGCACGAAGACGGCGAGCGTCATGATGGTCACCGGGCCGCCGGTGGACGTGCTGTAGGGGGTGTAGAAGGTCCAGCCGGTATCCACGCCGCCGACCACCAGACCGCTGAGCGCCATCACCGCGCCGGCGATGTAGATGTACCAACTGGCGAGGTTGAGCCTTGGGAACGCCACGTCTTTCGCGCCGAGCATAAGCGGCAGGACGAAGTTGCCGAGCGCGGCGGGCACCGAAGGAATGATGAAGAGAAAGACCATCACCACGCCGTGCAGCGTGAACACGCGGTTGTACTGCTCGGCGTCGAGGAATTGCTTGCCGGGAGCCAGCAGTTCCAGGCGTACCAGCATGGCGAACACGCCGCCGATGAAGAAGGCGGCGAGGATCAGCCACAGATACATGACGCCGATGCGTTTATGGTCGACCGTCAGCAGCCAGGACTTGAGGCCCTTGAGATCGTTCAGGTAATGCTTGTCGTCGTGGCCGTGAGCGGCCGAGTGGGCCGGTCCCGCGGAGATGATGTCAGCCATGGTGGATTCCCTCGCCCCTTACTGCAAACTCTTGATGTATTCGATCACGCCCAGGATCTCCCGCTCGCGCAGGAGCCCCTGGAAGCTGGGCATGATCGGTTCGAAGCCGGCGACGATCTTGGCCTGCGGCTCGAGAATCGACTGGCGGATGTAGTTGGCATCCACTGCCGCCGCCGAGCCGTCCTGGAACTTGTGCTGTTGGGCCCAAATGCCCTTGAAGCTAGGGCCCTGGCCGCGCGTGCCGTCGATGGAATGGCACTGGGTGCAGCCGCGCTGCTCGTAGATGACCTTGCCGAGTTCCTTGAGCGGCATCTTCTTCAACTCCTCGTCGCCCTCTTCGAGCCACTTCTGGTACGTCGCGTCGTCGTCGACGTGCACTTTGGCGAGCATCTCCGAGTGCGACTTCCCGCAGTACTCCGTACAGAAGACCTGATGAACGCCGGGCTTCTCCGGATGGAACCAGATTTCGGTGTAGCGGTTCGGGATCACGTCCTGCTTAATCCGGAAATCGGGGACGTAGAAGCTGTGGATGACGTCCTCGCTGTGCATAACCAGCTTGACGGGCTTGCCCACCGGCACGTGAATGGAGTTCACGCTGCGCGTGCCGTTCGGATACTCGAAAGCCCAGAGCCATTTCTTGCCCGTGACCTGAATTTCGATGGCGTCGGTCGGCGCGACATACGCTTCGACGAAACCGAAGAAACCCCAGAAGAAGATCCCGATGAGGATGAAGAGCGGGATCACGCTCCACACCAGTTCGAGCATGGTGTTGTGCGTGATGTACGGCGTGGGCCCGCCCTTGGATCGCGACTTGCGATAGCGCCAGGCGAAGGAAACCGTCAATCCCATGATGAGCACGAAGAAGAACACGCACAGCCACGTGATGAACATGTACAGCGTGTCGATATCGCGCGCATGCTCGGAGGCCCCGGGGGGCAGCATCCAGTTTCTTAGCAGCGAGTTCATTTTGCAGTCACCAGATCTTCTTTCACCGTCGGAGCGAATCGTTGGCTTCGCTCGCCGCGCCACAGGCGGAAGAGCATGGTCCCCAACAGGAGCACCACCAGCGCCCCGCCCAGGCGCATGATGTTGCCGGCGAATACCACGTAGCTGCGGGCCGCGGCGTCGTAGTGGAAGCAGAGCAGCAGCAGGCGGTCCACCGTGCTGCCGAACTTGCCTTCACTCGCTTCCGTGATCGCCAGCCGGACATCCCTTGCCTTAAATTTGATTCCGTAGAGGTACCGGGAGACTTTTCCTTCCGGCGTGAGCACCATCAGCGCCGCCGCGTGCGCATACTGCTGCTGTCGTTCGTCGAACCGGTAGCGGAAGCCCACCTGATCGGCGAGCTTCTTCACGTTGCCCTGGTAGCCGGTTAGAAAATGCCAACCGGGAGCGGGACGCTCGTAGCTTTCCAGGTAGACGGCCTTCTTCGCCCGGGCGAGTTCCGGCTGCTCGGTGGGATCGATACTCACCGTCACCACTTCAAACTGCTCGCCGGGCGTCCAGGGAAGCTCGCGCAGCACCGCGGTCTGCCCGTTCAGAACCAGGTTGCAGAGCATCGGGCAGGAGTAATAGACGAGGTTGAGGATGACCGGACGGCCGTGCGCGAAATACTGGCGCAAGGTCACCGGACGGCCGCTCTCGTTCAGGAACGTGAGGTCGAGATCCACCGGCTGGCCGAGTTTCTCGTCGATGCCGACGCCCTCCAGCGGCTGCGGGCGGGGAGGCAGCGCCTCCTCGGCCGCGAGCCCCGCGAGCGCGAACAGGGCGGCGATGCTAGTCAGCCTTGCCAGTCGCATTGGGTGCTGCTCCTGTCGCCGGCTTGGCGGGCGAGGCGCCGGCGGGGGCCGGGGCCTGCCCGTCGGGCGTTTCGGGCTTGATTACGCCAGGCGTCGTCGGGTACTTGAACTTACCCTCGGCCGCTTCCTTCACATACAGCTCCATGGCGCGCTCGATGGGCAACCGCACCTCGCCCTTCTGGCGGTCGATGAAGCGGTACTGATAGAGATCGGCGTCTTCCTTGGCGCGCAGGCTGAGCGTTTCCTGTGAAATCGTGGACTCCTGCATCAGGAAGACCTTGTGTTCGTTGGTCTGCTGGAACAGGAAGTTGACGGCGACAATGACCACGACGACCACAATCACGATCGCCGCACCGATACCGGCGATGATGGGAGCGTTCGGCTCCTGCCGGTTGTAGCCCTCTTCGGGCGCCTGCACTTCGGTTGGTTTCTTTTCCGCGTCCATAGCCGTTCCTCAGATATTGTGGAAGCGCAAACCCTGCTCAAAGCGGGGGTCGCCCACCGGCATCAATGCGTTCTTCTTGAGCCGCAGCCAGAACACCAGCGCGATGGCGCTGCCCACGGCAGCCCAGGCGGCGATGTCCATCCAGTGCAGCGACCAGTAGTCTTTGTTCTTCGCCGGCATGATCATCCAGTAGAGATCCACGAAGTGGCAGAGCAGAAACCACACGGCGGCGAACGTGAGCACGGAGAGATTCCGCTTCATCGCGCGCGGGAGCAGCAGCAGGAAGGGAAACACGAAATGGCCGAACAACAGGAAGATGCTCAGGTAGACCCAGTTTCCGGCGAAGCGGTCTTTGTAGTAGTAGGTTTCCTCGGGCAGGTTCGCGTACCAGATGAGCAGGTACTGGCTGAAGGCGATGTAGGCCCAGAAGACGGTGAGCGCGAACATCCACTTGCCGAGGTCGTGGTAGTGCTCGATGTTGATCGAGAACTTGAGCACGTTGGCCTTCCGCAGGGCGACAGCGATCAGCACCAGGACGGCGAAAAACGACCAGGCGCCGCCGGTCATCACGTAGAGGCCGAAGATCGTCGAGTACCAGTGCGGGTACAGCGACATCACCCAGTCAAAGGAAGCGAGCGTGCCGGTGACGGTAATCAGGAAGAGGCCCGGGGCGCTCCAGCGGGAGGCGGTATTCATCTGGTCGAGCGAGCGCGTGGTGTCCTGCTTCACGGAGTTCCGGAACAGGCGCAGGCTCCACAGGCTCCAGATCAGGAAGTAGGCGGCGGCGCGGATGAGGAAGAAATTCTCGTTCAGGTAGCCGGCCTTGGCCTTGAGCAATTCGTCGTTCGCGACGACCTCTTTGTGCGTCCACTCGTAGAGATCGTGGAGGCCGAGAGCGACCGGAACGAACAGGAGCGCGGCGGCGGGCAGGGTTGAGGCGATGGCCTCCATGAACCGGCGCACGCTCACGCTCCACGCTGACCCGGTGAGGTACTGGATCATGGTGAAGAAGAGCGCGCCGAGGCCGATGGTGGTGAAGTAGACCACGGCCAGTAGCCACGAGAAGTGGGCCGATTTCGTATCCGTGGCGAAGCCGATGGCGGAAGCGGTGGCGGAGGCCAGGAAGACGAAGAGGATCGAGTTCCGCACCTTGGTCCACTGCTTCTCGTCGAGGTGGCGCGCCTCCATCGATTGTTCGAGACGAACTGCGTCAACCTTCATGGCCATGTCTTACCTCACCTCCGGGCGCAGTTCCTGCGGGACATCCTCGATGCTGCCGCTGGTGGCGCGCTGGAGGGCGCGCACGTAGGCAACGATCGCCCAGCGGTCGCGATCGCTGGTCTGATACTTGTAGCCGTGCATCGAGCGGCGGCCGTTGGTGGCTACGTGGTAGATCTCGCCGTCGGTCATGCCCTTCACGCGGGGGTCCTGGAGCATGGTCGGCAGCCATGGAGTGCCGGCGAGGATGGTGCGCCGGGGCACCAATCCGTTCTCGCTGCCGGTGCGCGAGTGGCACGGTGCACAGTACGTCTCATACTTCACGCGGCCGCGGTCGAGCAGCGCGCGGTCGATCGCCTCCGGGTTCTTGCCAATGTACATGCCGTTGGCGATGCCGGTGGCATAGGCCTCGTCTTCCTTGAGCGTTCCGTACGCCACTGTGCCCAAAGGCGGCCGGCGGTTGGAACGGCCATCGGAGAAGAAGGAGGTCTCGGACTGGGCCTTGAACTTCTGCTGGTCCTTCATGTCGGGGAAGACGCGCACGGGCGGCTGGCGCGAAGTGATATCGCTGCAGCCGGTGAGCATCGCGGCGCCGAAGAGGACAAGCGCGAAGGAGGTTGCTTTCTTCATCTACGCCTCCACCAGTTCCGTGTGCTTGCTGCCCGCGGCAGTGAGCAAGGCGGCGGTCTTTTCGGGATGAAAGAGCGGATCGGTGCGTTCAATCACCAGAAGGAATCGGTCGTCCGTGGCGCCGCCGAACTTCGAGTAGTTGAAGGCCGGATGGTAAAACGTCGGCAGGCGGTTCAAGTGGAACATGCCGAGCACGGCGCCGAAGGCCGAGAGCAGGACCGTGAGTTCGAACATGATCGGGATCGAAGGTTCGAATGAGAACAGCGGTTTGCCGCCGATCACGAGCGGGTAGGCGATCGTCCCGGTCCACCATTGCAGGAGCCCGGCGGCCAGCAGGCCGGCCGTGCCGCAGCAGAGCACGATGTAGCCGAGGGGGGAGCGCCTCTCTCCCATCGCTTCGTCGATGCCGTGGATCGGAAATGGCGTGAAGGCGTCCATTCGCGTGTAGCCTTCGGCGCGGGCGGCGCGCACGGCGTCCAGCAGGTCATCCGGCGAATCGAAGTTGCCGATGACGCCGTAGAGTTCCGGGTCTTTGATGACAGCGTTGCTCATCGATCGCTCCTAATGCGCGGACTCGCTGGGCGCGGCGTGCGCCTTGGCGTGCGGCAGGATACCTTTCACTTCCGAGATGGCGATCATCGGCAGGAAGCGGACGAAAGCCAGGAACAGGGTCAGGAACAGGCCGAAGGTGCCGAAGAAGGTGAGCATGTCGACGGCGGTCGGCCGGAAGTAGCCCCAACTGCCGGGCAGATAGTCGCGGTGCAGCGAGGTGGCGATGATCACGAAGCGCTCAAACCACATGCCTACATTGATCAGCAGCGAGGCGACGAACATCACGGGAATGCTCAGGCGCAGTTTCTTGAACCAGAAGATCTGGGGCACGATCACGTTGCAGGAGATCATCGTCCAGTACGCCCACCAGTACGGACCGAAGGCGCGGTTGATGAAGGCGAACCGTTCGTAGGGGTTGCCGCTGTACCAGGCGATGAAGAACTCGGTGGCGTAGGCGTAGCCGACCACGGTGCCGGTGGCGAGCATGATCTTGTTCATGTTCTCCAGGTGCTTCATGGTGATCAGGTGCTGGAGATTGAGCGCCCAGCGGGAGATCACCATCAGGGTCATCACCATGGCGAAGCCGGAGAAGATGGCGCCCGCGACGAAGTAGGGCGGGAAGATGGTGGTGTGCCAGCCGGGCAGGATCGACGTGGCGAAGTCGAACGACACGATGGTGTGCACGCTGAGCACGAGGGGCGTCGACAGGCCCGCCAGGATCATGTAGGCGAGTTCGTAGTGTTTCCAGGCCTTCGCGGAGCCCCGCCAGCCAAGGCTGAGCACACCGAAGATGTAGCTGCGGACTTTGTCGTTATTCGCGATGGCGCGGTCGCGGAGGGTCGCCAGGTCGGGGACCAGGCCCACGAACCAGAACAGCGCCGAGACCGTGCCGTAGGTGCTCACCGCGAACACGTCCCACATGAGCGGGCTGCGGAAGTTCTGCCACATGTCGAGCGCGGGGTTCGGCATGGGGAACAGCCAGTAGGCGGCGCGCCACGGACGGCCGGTGTGGAACAGCGGATAGATGGCGGCGCAGGCCACGGCGAACAAGGTCATCGCTTCGGCGGCGCGGTTGATCGAGGTGCGCCACTTCTGGCGGAAGAGAAACAGGATGGCCGAGATCAACGTGCCGGCGTGCCCGATGCCGATCCAGAACACGAAGTTCGTGATATCCCAGGCCCAGCCCACGGGGCTGTTGTTGCCCCACACGCCGATGCCCGTCACCACCAGGTAACCGAGCATCAGGCCGAGGATGCCGGTGATGGAGGCGGTGATGCCGATGGCGATGTACCACTGCCGGGGCGTCTTGCCCTCGCCAATCTGGGCGACGTCCTTGGTGATGCCGTGGTAGTCCCGTTCGCCGAGAACGAGCGGCGGATTCACCGGATCGAGTTGTTGCTGAATCGCGAGATCGGCCATGTTATGCCAGCTCCGGATTGGGGTTGCGCAGCTTTGCCAGGAACGTGGTCCGCGGCCGCGTGTTCAACTCTTCCAGCAGGCCGTAGTTGGCGTCCTGCTTGCGAAGCTTCGAAACACGGCTTTCCGGATCGTTGATGTTGCCGAAGACGATGGCGTCGGCGGGACAGGTCTGCATGCAGGCGGACTTGATTTCGCCGTCGCGGATGGCGCGGCGGCCGTCGGACTTGGCGGCGATCTTCACTTCCTGGATGCGCTGCACGCAGTAGGTGCACTTCTCCATGACGCCGCGCATGCGCACGCTGACGTCGGGGTTGTGCGCCATCTTGCCGACTTCGGTGAGGTCCTTGTGATACTCGAGGAAGTTGAAGCGGCGCACTTTGTAAGGACAGTTATTGGCGCAGTACCGGGTGCCGACGCAACGGTTGTACGCCATGTCGTTGAGGCCCTCGGGGCTGTGCACCGTCGCCGCCACCGGGCAGACCGTTTCGCACGGCGCGTTCTCGCACTGCTGGCAGGCGACGGGATGCGTGACCACTTGGGGATCGTTCTGATCGCCGGAGTAGTAGCGGTCCAGGCGGATCCAGTGCATCTCGCGGCCGCGCGCCACCTGGTCCTTGCCGACCACGGGAATGTTGTTCTCGCTCTGGCAGGCGACGACGCAGGCATTGCAACCGATGCAGGTGTTCAGGTCGATGACCATGCCCCACTGGTTGCCCTTCTCGTAGGTGTGCTCCCCGTAAAGCGAGAAGAGCTTGGGTACGTGCACGGCGTGCTTGGCGAAATCCGGGTGGTGGTGGAAGTGCTCGAGCGTAGCTTCGCGCACGATCGGGCGGCCTTCCATACTGAAGTGTTCCTGCGTATGGGAGAGCGGGTACTTGCGCCCGGTCTTGGCAACGCTGCCTTCGCCGAACCAGAAGGACTGCGCGGTGCGGACCGCGCCCGCGTTGTGGCCCACGCCGTTGCCGACGCGCCCCACACGCGTGCGCCCGTAGCCTAACGCAAGAGATACGGCGTTGTCGGCGTGGCCAGGCTGCACCAGCACCGGCATCGGCGTCTTCAGGGAGCCGTTCGAGACCTCAATCACGTCTCCGCTGTCGACGCCCAACTGCTTGGCCGTCGTGGGGCTCAGTAGCGCCGCGTTGTCCCAGGTGAGCTTGCTCATCGGCTCGGGCGCTTCCTGCATCCAGGCGTTGTTCGAATAGCGCCCGTCGTAAGCTCCCGCGCTCGCGAAGAAGTTGACTTCGATTCCCTGCCCCGCTGGCTTGAGCGCGGCGACGGCGTCGGAAACCCTCTTGGGATCCGGCGCGCCGGACACCGCGGCGGCCTTGGGAGCGGATTCAACGAGGCCGTCGTGCAGCGCCTTTCGCCAAACCTTTTCCTTGTCCTTGTCGGCGCCGGCGAAGGAACCGAACCAGTAGTTGCGGACCAGGTCGTACGGGCGCTTGTCTTTGTAATCGGAGAGCCAGGCGAGCAGTTCGCTCTTCGACTTGCCCTCGTAGAGGGGCTCGATCATCGGCTGCTGGATCGACGGTGTGCCGTCCTGCGCCAACGCGTCGCCCCAGGTCTCCAGGTAATGGGTCTCGGGCAACGCCCACTTCACGAGTGCGGCGGTTTCGTTGTCCTGTTCCGAGAGGAGGATCGAGACCGGCACGTTCTGGATGGCCTCGGCGAGGTTCATCCCGGCCGGCGCGGTGTAGGCGGGGTTGCCGCCGAGGATCACCAGCGTCTTTACGCGGCCGGCAGAGAGATCGCCCGCCAGCTCCTTCAACTGGTCGAGCTGCGGGCGCCAGCCTTCGGCGGCCTTCGTGTAGGTGACCGTCTGGCCGATCGCCCCGATCTGTTGATTGATGAGGGCAGCGAGCGCATGCACGGCGGCGGGCTGGCGCGGTCCGGCAGCGACGAGTGCCTTTCCCGCGTGCGCCTTGAGGTCCTTCGCGGCGGCGGCGATCCATTTGGCGTGCGGCGTTGAGGCACCGTTCAACACCGTGAGGCCGCCGAGTTGCTTGAGCAGTTCCGCGGCTACGGCGCGCACGTCAGCGGCGCGGGAACGCAGCCGGTGGTCGGCCATGCCGCCGGTGATCGTGTAGCTCGGCTCCACCGCGTACAGGCGGCTCATGTGGCTGTCCTTCGACTCCACGCGCCGCCGGTTGGAGAACTGCTTCACCGGCAGGATGGTGGGCGAATCGAGGCCGAGAAAATCGAAATCGAGCGAGAGGATGACATCGGCCTTGTCGAAGTGATGGTGTGCTTCCAGCGGCTGGCCAAAAGCGATTTGTGCGCCTGCGATCGCCTCGTCGCGGTTCAACGGTTCGTACTCGATCCACTTCGCGGCCGGGAACTTCGCTAATGCATGCTTCTTCACGGCGGCGAAAGAGGGCGACGACGAGGGCTCCACCAGGAAGCGCAGGCCGTCGCCTTGCCCGACGAAGTGCGGCTTGGCGAAGGCGAGGAAGTCGTCCCACTTCATGCGAACGCCATCCTTCAGCGGATGCTTGGCCCGGTCCGGATCGTACAGGTTGAGCACCGACGCCTGCGCGAACGCAGACGCCGAACCGAGACTGTAGGGATGCCGCGGATTACCTTCGATCTTGGTGGGCCGTCCGTCGTGGCACTCCACCAGGAGGCCGGAGGCCACGCCGCCCTGAGTGAAGGCGGTGGCGTAGAACATCGGCTTGCCGGGGATGTAGTCTTCGACACCTTTGCTCTGGGCCAGAATCTTCGCTTCGGGCCGGCGGCAGGCAGTGAGGCCCGCCAGACCGAACGAAGCAGCCATCAGCTTGAGCATCGTGCGGCGGCTCTTGTCGTCCACCAGTTCGCTGGCGGAGTCCGGAAACTCGCGAGTCAGCCATTCGCGAAACTGCACGGTATTGGCCAACTCGTCCAGGCTGCGCCAGTACTTCTTCGGCTCCGAATTCGGGTTCAGTTGCACTAGGCTCATCGGTGGCACCCCGAGCAGGTCACGGGAGGATTGATGTTCTTGGCGGCGATGATTTCGCGGCCGATTTCAGCGGGATCGCGATCGGGCTTCCAGGAGAGCTTGGTCACCAGTTCGGCGGGCCGGATGTTGGCCGCCGGGTTGCGGTGGCAGTTCAAGCACCACGCCATGCTGAGCGGCTCCACCTGCTTGACCTCGATCATCTGATCGATGCGGCCGTGGCAGCTCACGCAGCTCACACCGGAGGTGACATGCGCCTGGTGGTTAAAATAGGCGTAATCTGGCAGCTTGTGAATCTTCACCCACGGAATCGGCGCTCCGGTCGCGTAGCTCTCGCGGATCTTGATGATCTCAGGATGCTGCGGCTTCACGCGGTCGTGGCAGTTCATGCAGGTTTCGGTGGAGGGCACCGCGGCGAAGGCGGCTTTGTCCACGGAGACGTGGCAGTAGAGGCAATCGATGCCGAGGTCGCCGGCGTGGAGCTTGTGGCTGTAGGCGATCGGCTGCCGCGGCGTGTAGCCGGTATCTACCTGTTCCGGATGCAGCATGTAGGCGGCGATAGCGCCGCCGCCGAGAGCCATCAGCCCTACCACACCGAGGCCGATGCGCAGTACCTTGTCGGTCAAACGCGGAAAGAGTTGGCTCATCCCAGTCCCAGTCCCATCGGGGCCGTTCCAGCGGCCCGTACGACCAACCGCCGTGGGTTCGGCCGTGGACACACGGCCAGTAGGCGGCTAATCACAAGAAGACTTCCAGGTCGAATCGGCCCCTCTGAAGGGTCGATCTATCGGAACTATTTCTACCATAGCCGCATTTTTTCCGCAACAAGAGCAAGAATTCTTGTTTCACAGCAATTCTAGGGATGCGATGAAGGGCTTGTCGGGTTCAACGTTCACGAGAATGATGCCGGTGGCGCCGCCGGCCAACCGCCTGCAGCGCGCGTTCGGCGATCTGAAGATCCGGCCGAAGCTGATGGTGCTGCACAATCTGTTCTTTATCGTGTTGTCGTGCGCCATCTATTTCTCGCTGATCCCGATCATCGAGCGGCGGATGGCGGAGGCGCGGGAGCGGGAAGCGACGTTGGTGACCCAGGTCTTCAGCGCCGAGGGTCCGCTGCGGAATCTGACCGGGCGCGACAGCTACGAGTTGGCGCAGGGGACGCCGGCGGAGTTGGGCATGCCCCGGGAGGTGATCGACTGGCTCGAGCGGCACTCGGGCGCCACATGGCACTCCCCGGAGTCCGACTACATCTATTCGAAGGAGCGCGGGGCGGGCGTCTATCAGCGGCTGCGGCTGCCGCGTGAATCGTACGACCAACTGGTGCGCCATGCCAAGTGGATTCTGTTCGTGGTGCTGGGGCTGACGTACGTGCTGGCGGTGATGCTGCTGGAGTTCATCATCATGCCGCAGTACGTCTACCGGCCGATCCGGTTGTTGCTCGAAGCGGACTGGGCTTCCCAACATGGCGACCGCGAGAACGAGCTGGTGCCCGAGGGGTTGATCCTGGACGACGAGATCGGGCAGATCATGCGCTCGCGCAACGCCACCATCGACCAGTTGCGGAAACACGAGGACGATCTGGAACTGGCACTGAAGAGACTGGAGGCGCAGGACCGGCTGGTGAGCCTGGGGCTGATGAGCGCTTCGGTGGCGCATGAGTTGAACACGCCGATCGCCGTGCTGCAAGGGTCGATTGAAAAGATGTTGGAGACCACCGGGAGCGACCCGGTGGCGCGGGAGCGGCTCTGCCGCATGAACCGTGTGGCGCAGCGGCTGCGGAAGATCAGCGACGGGCTGCTCGATTTCGCGAGGGTGCGCAAGCAGGGGATGGAGCGCGTACTGCTGCGGCCGCTGCTCGACGAATCGTGGAGCCTGGTGACCATTGACGAGAAGGCGAGCGGCGTGCGCTTCCACAACGAAGTGGCGCCGGACGCCGCCGTGACGGGCAACGCCGACCGCCTGGTGCAGGTGATGGTGAACCTGCTCCGCAACGCGGTGCACGCGGTAGAATCGGGCGGAAACGTGTTCGCCCGTTCGAAGCACACGACGCAACAGGGCCGGCGCTGGGTAACCCTGTGCGTGGAAGACGACGGCCCGGGCATTCCGGCCGAGGTGCTGCCGGATATCTTTGACGCGTTCGTGAGTTCGCGCCTGGACGCCCGCGGCACGGGGCTTGGGCTCACGGTGGCGGAAGGTATCGTGCAGCAGCACGGCGGCGACATAGCGGCGGCAAACCGGCCGGAAGGCGGCGCGTCGTTGTCGGTCCGTTTGCCCGCCGCGAACCATCAGGAGGCTGCCACCCATGCCCGCTGACGCCGGCCCCGAGACGCAAGCCGTCCAACCCGATTCGCTCGTGGACGTCGCCATTCTCGACGACGACGCCGACTTCCGCCAGTACCTGGACGATTTTCTCAAGGACGAAGGCAAGTACGCCGTCCGCGCCTTTGGTCATCCGGACGATCTGTTCGCCGCCGCCGAAGCGCGTGCGCCGGAGATCGTGCTGCTCGACATGAAGATGGGCGAGCATCGCGGCGACCGTGTGCTGGAGCAGTTGCTCGCGCGCTGGCCCAAGCTGTGCGTGATCATCGTCACGGGTTATCCGTCACTCGAAGACATGCGCACGACGTTCAAGATGAAGGTCTTCGATTACCTGCCGAAGCCGTTTTCGTTGAACCAACTCCGGCAGATCCTCTCGAACGCGATCGAGACCTTCGGACTGGGACGCACGCTGCAGGACCGTCTGCGGGAGCGCCTGGGCCACCGGATCAAGCTCATGCGCGTAGAGCGGGACTGGTCGCTCAAGGACCTGGCGGGGGCGACCAAGCTGAGCGTGTCGCAGATCAGTTCGATCGAACGCGGCGCACATTTGCCGAGCATCGAGAGCTTCCTAGCCATTTGCCGCGCCATGGAGAAGAAGCCTTCGGAGGTTCTGGCGTCGATCGAGTTCTGAGAGGGGCGTACCCAGCGGGATCACCGCCGAAGATCTGGCGAATAGCCTGAGGGAGTCCGAGGTCCGAGCAGCGCTTGACGAGAACCGCGCAATCACCCCCGAAAAGCTGCGGGCCTCCTTGCCGGATGGCGCTTGGGTCGACATCCGGTAGATGTTGCGTTTCCTGCTCGACGAACACATTTCACCCGACGTGTGTTTGATTGTTCGCGGCCTGTGGAGTTCGGTTGCAATCGAGTCGCTCCTCGTGTGGCGGGACGGGAGCCTGCGCGGCAAAGATGACGACGCCGTACTGACGGTGGTTACAGAGGCCGACAAAGGGGCTCAGTCACCGCGGCGTGATCTTCATTGACGAAAAGACATGCCGGCCACAAGACCTGTCGGGAATGGCTAAGGCTCTCATTCATGTCTGGGACGGAATGGCCGATTTCGACTGGACCAATCGTGTGGCGTTCGCGGCTGGCCTGGCGTGACGTAGTTGCCGGTGATGGAAACTCGCCGCGGGAGAGCGAGAACCCCGATTGCGACGGCGTTCGGCCATCTGTCAAACTCTGAAGTTCATGCCAGAGCGCCATCACAGCACCGTCGAGGGCGCTCGTTTCTCGGCGCTTCTTCTGACGGCGCTTTGCCTGATGCTGCCGGTTCCGGCGCCGGCCCAGGAAACGAGCCCGGCTCCTCAGCCCTCCGGGCTCCGATTGCGGTACGGCGTGGAGTGGCGGTTGATCCGCGCGGGCAATGCGACGCTCACTACGGACGCCTCGCTTCTTCCAAAGCAGGTCCAGCTTCAACTGCAATCGGTCGGATTGGTAAACAAACTGTATCGCGTGGACGACCGTTACAGCGTGACCCTGAACGCCAAGGGCTGTCCTGTTGAAGTGTTGCTGCACGCCGAAGAAGGCAAGCGGCGGCGGGACACCAGGATCACCTTCGACCACGAGGCGAAGAAGCTGAACTACCTGGAGCGCGACCTGCTGAAGAACGAAGTTGTGCTCGCCAAGGAACTGGAGATCCCCGCCTGCGCGTTCGACATCATGGGGGGACTCGCTCATCTTCGGCGGCAGAAGATTGACCTTGGGCAGTCGATCCAGCTTCCCCTGACCGACGGAAAGAAACTCGTTTCCGCCCGGGTCGAGGCGCAAGAGCGCGAGGAGATCCGTATTCCCGCGGGACGATTTCAGACCATCCGCTACGAAGCGTTTTTGTTCAACAATGTTCTATACGGCCGCAAGGGGCGGCTCTTCGTGTGGCTGACCGACGATGAACGGCGATTGCCCGTGCAGGTGCGGGCCCGGCTTCAGTTTCACGTCGGGACCATCACACTGCAGCTCGAGAAGGAGGAGAGGTTTTGAAGCTCATGCTTTGGCTCGCGTTCGCCGGCACGCTCGCGGCGCAGAATCCCTTGGATCCGAGGCAATACCGGCAGGTGGCGAATCGCGGGACGCAGTTGATGGAATCCACCTCCGCCGCGATTCCCGAGATGCTGCGCGCGGCGGCGCCGCTCATCGAGAACGCCAAGCAGGCGGTGAAGGCGCTGAACAGTCCGGAAATCGCCTCCGACGACAGCCGGGTGTTTTATTCCTACCTGACGAATCTGCGCGCCTATCTGCTGCTGCTGGAGACGGTGCCGAAGCCGTACCCGTTTCCCGAGGAGGCGCTGAAGCAGATCACCGATCTCCGGACCGCGGCGCTGGTGGCGGAACAAGGGTTCCGTCTGCTGCTGGACACCAAGGAGACCGGCGCGCGCGGACCGGACCGGGACCAGTTGCAGCGGTATCGTGACGCGAATACCAAGCTTTCGCCTCCCGCCGACGGACGGCGCGTGGTGTTCCTGGGCGATTCGATTACCGACGGGTGGCGGTTGAACGAGTACTTCCCGGAGCGGGACTTCGTGAATCGCGGGATCAGCGGGCAGATCACCAGCCAGATGCTGGCGCGGATGAAAGCCGATGTACTCGATTTGAAGCCCGCCGCCGTCATCATTCTTGCGGGCACGAACGACATCGCGCGAGGCGTCCCGCTCGATGTGATTCAGAACAATCTGACGATGATCGCCACACTCGCCGACAGCGCCAAGATCAAAGTGCTGCTGTGCTCCGTGCTGCCGGTCAGCGACTACCACCGGTCACAGGATCCACGCTGGGAGATGAGCAAAGTGCGTCCGCCGGCCACCATCAAGCAATTGAACGACTGGATGCAGGGGTTCGCGAAACAACGCGGGTTCGTGTACGTCGATTACTACGCGGACACGGTGGACGCAAACGGCATGCTGAAAGTGGAACTGGCGGACGACGGGTTGCATCCGAACGGCGCGGGCTATCGCGCGATGGCGCCCATTGCGCTGGCGGCGATTGAGAAGACGCTGCCCGCCAAGGCGGCGCCCCAAAGAAAGCGGCGGTGATGAAGCGGTTCCTCGCGCTGGCCGTCCTGGCGGCTGCTCTGGCGGCGGCGCAGATGAAGATGACGGTCGATCAATTGGTCGGCTTCATCCGATCATCCATTGAGCTCAAACACGACGACAAGCAGGTATCCGCCTACCTGAAGAAGGTCGCGCTCACGCAACGGTTGGATGCGGCGGTGGTGGAGGACTTGCAAGGCTTGGGCGCGGGCCCTCGCACCGTGCAGGCTCTGAACGATCTGGCCGCAGCGTCGGCGGCGCTCCCGGCGGCGGTGAAGACGCCGCCCCCGCCTCCCGCGCCGGCGATCCCTCCGCCCTCACTCGCCGATCAGAAGCGGATCATCGAGGAAGCCCGCGAGTACGCGTTAGGCTACTCCAAACGCCTGCCGGACTTCATCTGCACCCAGGTGACGCGCCGCTTCGTCGATCCGACGGGACTTGAGTTCTGGCAGCGGCAGGACGTGGTGACGGTCCGCCTCAGTTACTTCGAACAGAAGGAAGACTACAAGGTCATCATGGTGAACAACCATGTGACCGATGTGCCGTATGAGCGCCTGGGCGGAACGACGTCGAGCGGCGAGTTCGGTTCCATGATGCGTGAGATCTTCGAGCCGCCCACGGAGGCGGAGTTCAAATGGGAGCGCTGGGGCACTCTGCGCGGGCGGCGCATGCACGTGTACTCCTACCGCGTGCGTCAGCCGAGATCCAAGTACCGCATTGTCTGGGACCGGTCGGAGGAGATCGTAGCGGGCTATCGCGGGCTGATCTTCATCGAAAAGGACGTGCCGGTGGTACATCGGATCACGCTGGTTGCCGAGGAGATTCCGACGAGTTTTCCGGTGCAGGAGGTGGGCACCACGCTCGATTACGATCTGACCAAGATCGGCGACCGCGAGTTCGTGCTGCCCTTGCGCGCGGAAGTGAAGTCGCGCAGCGGACGCATGCTGGTGCGCAACGACGTTGAGTTCCGGCTGTATCGCAAGTTCGGGGCCGAGGCGACAATCACCTTCGATACGCCCGACCCGCTGCCCGAGTCGGCGCTCAAGGAGCAGGCGCCGCCGCAGGTGAAGAAGCAGTAGAGCGTGCCGCCTAGGCTGAGCAAAGGCCGCGGAGGTTCCAGCCGCAGATCGAGGAGGCGCGCATCTTGTCGCCGCCGGGACCCGGCCAATGGGTCTCCAGACTGACGTAACCCTTGTAGCCGTCGGCGAGCAGAGCGTCGATTTGCCCTTTCCAATCGACGCGGCGCGTGCCCAGCGGACCCCAGACGGGCTTGTGCCCCTCCATGTGGCAATCCTTGGCGTGCACATGGACGATGCGATCCGCGGGCAGTTTGCGGTATCCGAACGGGAACGGTTCTTCTCCGCCGACCAGGGCGTTCGCCGGATCCCAAACCAATTTCAGGTTCGGATGGCGCACCGCCTCGAGCACGCGGGCCGCCTCGACGGCGGTGCCGATGTTGCAGGCATGCTCGTTTTCCAAACCAATGATCAGGCCGTCCTTCGCCGCCTGATCGGCCAGGCCCGCGAGCGCCGCGACGATGCGGTCGAAGCAGCGGTCCGGATCGAGTGTGCGCCAGTAGGAGAACACGCGGATGATGCGCGCGCCGAAAAACTTCGCCAGGTGAATGGCGTGAGCGGTGAGCCGGGGCTGGTCGGCGTAGGTGTGCTTGGAGGCGAAGATGTCCTGCTGGAAGCGGGTGTCGACATCGGGCGCATCCGGCAGGACGCACTTCAGCAGGGGCGAGGCGATGGAGATCACCTGCATGTTCTTTGCGGCGACGAGATCACGGGCCCGGCGCAGTTCGTCGTCGTCGAGATCCATGATGTTCTTGCCGAACACCACGCGCAGTTCGGCGCCGGTCATACCGATTTCGGCCATCGGTTCCAGGGCCTGCGCCAGGTCCGGAGAGAACTCGTCGGTGATCGCGGCGATGGGAAGTTTCGGGGTCATAGGCTTAGAGCGTAATCACCTGATCGGGCATGTTGCCGGATAGGGCCTTGTAGAGATCGGGGAAGCAGCCGATGGGTACGCCGTCGATCAGTTTGTCCGCGATCTCGCGCTCAAAGCAGCACTGGTCGCAGCACATGAGCAGCATGCCGGACTTCCGGGCGACGGCGGCCAGGCGCTCTCCGATCGGGTTCCCCTTGACCAGTCCGTAGCAATTGTCTTCGAAGAAGAACATGCCGGCCACATCCACGCCGTGGCGGCCTTCCTCGAGTTGGGGCAGGATCATCTTGCCCAGTTTGTAAGAAAACGAATGACCTTGCGTTGAAAAGATGTATGCGACTTTCATGAATGTGCCTCCGCGAGCGCAGCCTGGAAGGCTCGGACGGCAAGGGCCGCGCGGGCGAGCCGTTCCAGGGGAATTTCGGGGTGCAGTGCAAGCAGCGATTCGGAGGTTACCGCACGGGCAGCCTCCCGGTCCATCCCGAGAACCATGTGTGACAACTCTTCGCACAAAGCCACCAGCGTGACGCAGGTGGTGGCGCGGTACTCGGCGCGAATGACGCGGCCTTCGCGAACGGTCACGGTGAAGCCCGCGCGGTAGCGAGCTTCGTCCTCGACGGTGATCGCGGGCGGCGGGGGCGCCTCGCGCAGCAGGGCGCGCTGGAACAGTTCGTAGACCGTCACTTGGTGAGCGACAGGATCATTGTGTCAAAGGTCGCCTGATTCGCGGCGGCGGTCTTCGCAGGCGCCGTCAACTTGAAGAACACCGCGCCCTGCGCGCCCTCGGCGATCGCTCCGAGCAGGCGATAGTTCGTCTTGTTGCTCTTGGTAGTGGCCATCGGGCCGCCGGCGGCGGTGTAGGTTCCATTCAAGTCGATGGTGGTGACAGGAATGCCGTTGACACTCCGCTTGGCGATCTTCTCCTTGCCCGCGGCGGGCTTGCCATCGGCGGTCTGGAACTGTCCCACCCAGCGTTGGATGTTCGCTTCCACGCCGCCACCCTGGCCGGGGCCGAAGTAGAAGACGGCGACCTCGCCGGCCTCGCTGTCCCCGGCGGCGGGAGGAACGGTGTAGGTGGCGGCACGCATGGGGCGGCCTGGCTGGGCCTTCCAGGCGGCGGGAGCGGTCCACTTGATGCCGCCCGCCTGGTCGGCGAGGAGGAGCGAGGCGGAGCAGAGAAAGAGGGCAAGACTTCGCATACGTGAACCTTCAGTTTGCCATAGTCCCGGCTTCGATCCACTCGGCGACGAGCGCGATCTGCCGGGACCAGGAGTGGTCCGCATCGGCAGCCACCAGCGGATGCAGACGAGCCCGCACGTCCTCGAGGGGCTGGCTGGTGCGGAGGGGCGCGAGGAAATCGAGCGCGCGGGCGGCTGCGAGCGCCTCCATGGCCAGGATGTCACGCGTGTTGCGGACCACGTCGCGTAACTTGAGGCCGGCGGTCGCGCCCATGCTCACGAAATCTTCCTTGTTGCCACTGGTGGTGACCGAACCCGGCGAGGCGGGCGTGGCGAGAACGCGGTTCTCGGCGACGAGCGAGGCGGCGGTCACCTGGATCATCATCAGGCCCGATTCCAGGCCCGCATTTCGGGCGAGGAACGGCGGGAGATCTTCGTTCAGCGCGGGATTCACCAGCCGGTCGATCCGGCGTTCACTGATGCCGCCGAGCGCCGCCAGAGCGATGGCCAGCGCGTCCAACTGCAGCGCGAGCGGCTGGCCGTGAAAGTTGCCCCCGGAGAGAATCTCCTCGCCAAAGACGAGCGGGTTGTCGGTAGCGGAGTTGAGTTCGATCTCAAAGACCGAGCGGGCGGCGGCAAGCGAGTCGCGAACGGCGCCATGCACCTGCGGCGCGCAGCGGAGCGAATAGGCATCCTGAACACGCCGGCAGGCGATATGCGATTCGCGGATCTCGCTGCCGGCGAGCAGCGCTCGCAGTTTCGCGGCGCTCTGCGCCTGGCCGGCGTGCGGGCGCGCGGCGTGAATGCGGGGGTCGAACGCGCGTGGCGTGCCGCGCAGCGCGTCGAGCGTCAACGCGCAGACCACGTCCGCGGTTTCGGCCAACGTCTCCGCGCGGGCCAGTTCCAGGCAGCCGATGGCAAGCATCAGTTGCGTGCCGTTGAGCAGCGAGATGCCTTCCTTGGGGGCAAGGCGGACGGCACTCAGTCCCGCCCGGCGAAGCGCCTCGGCGCCGGGCAGGCGCTCCCCCTGGAAGTCGGCTTCTCCTTCGCCGATGAGGACCAGTGCGAAGTGCGCGAGCGGGGCGAGGTCGCCGCTCGCTCCCACGCTGCCGCGCGACGGGACCACCGGCGTGACGCCCGCGTTGAGCAGAGCGCAGATCGCGTCGGCCACGCTTGGGTGAATACCGGAGAACCCCTTGGCGAGCGTGTTCGCGCGTATGAGCATCATCGCGCGCACTACTTCGCGGGACAGCGGCTCGCCGACGCCGCAAGCGTGCGAGCGCACCACGTTCACCTGCAGTTGTTCGAGCTGGTCGCGCGGGATGCGCCGGTCGGCGAGCAAACCGACGCCCGTATTCACGGCGTAGATCGGCGCGTCGCCCGCGGCGAGCCGCGCGATGACCGCGGCCGAACGTTCCATCGCGGCGCGCGCCAGCGGCGCGAGGCTCACGGGTTCGCCGTCGCGCGCGATCGACAGCACGTGGCCGATGCGCAGGGTCTCACCATCCAGGGCGGCCATGCGACCATATAGTCTCACGAGCAGCAGTGACCGAGCGAGTTCCCTTCCAAGCCACCGAAGCGGCGGAGCCCTACGCGGGCATCGAGCGGCTTCCCGTCGTGCTCCTGCTCGACAACGTGCGCAGCATGTACAACGTGGGCTCTTTCTTTCGAACCGCGGACGCGGCAGCGGTGGAGCGCCTGGTGTTGGGCGGCATCACGGCGTTTCCGCCCAAGCGAGGCATCACCAAGACGGCGCTGGGAGCGGAGGAACGCGTGCCCTGGGAGCATCAATGGGACGTCCTCGAACGCGCACGGGGTTTGCACGGCTCCGGGTTTGAGCTGGTAGCGATTGAGACCAGCACGCATGCGGTGGATCTGTTCGATTGGACGCCGCGCTGGCCGGTGTGCGTGATGTTCGGGCACGAAGTGGACGGCCTGCGGCCGGAACTGCTGGCGCTCTGCGACCGGCACGTGCGCATCCCAATGCTCGGCCGGAAGCACTCGCTCAACGTCGCGACCGCGGGCGGCGTGGTGGTGTACGAGCTGCTGCGGAAGTACCGGCGCGAACGGGAGCGCCGGGCGTGGTAGAACTTCGGAGATGAGGTTTCTCCTGTTTCTGGCCACGGCGGGCGTGCTTTCCGCGCAGTATTGGACGTCGATGTTCCCTCCGGTGCGCGGTACGCGCGAGATGGTGGGGGCGGCCAATAACCAGGAGGTGGAAGCCGGCTACCGCATTCTCACGCAGGGCGGCAACGCAGTGGACGCGGGCGTGGCGGCGGTACTGGCGGCCGGGGTCACGGAGCAATCGCGTTTTGGTTTAGGCGGCGAGATGCCGCTCATTCTCAAGATGGCGGGAAAGCCGCCGGTGGTGATCAGCGGCGTGGGTACGGCGCCGGCCAAGGCCACGGTGGAGTTCTACCGGACGCGCAAGCCGCAGCCCTGGGAAGAGCCCGGCCGCATGCCGCCGATTCCTTCCGAGGGGCTTCTGGCGGCGGTGGTGCCGGGTGTTATCGACGGCCTACTGCTGGCGCTGAAGGAGCACGGCACGATGTCTTTCGCACAAGTGGCCGCGCCGGCGATCGAGAACGCCGAGGGGTTTCCGATTCAGGAAGAGTTCGCCGGCATGCTCGGCAGCTACCGGAAGATCTTCCAGTTCTGGCCGGTTTCGGAGAAGTTCTTCTACCCGTCGGGCGCCGCACCCAGGCGCGGCGACATCGTGAAGATGCCCGACCTGGCGCAGACGTTAAAGGCGATGGTGCAGGCGGAGAAGAAGGCGCGCGGCAACCGGGTGAAGAAGCTGGAGGCGGTGCGCGACTACTTCTACCGGGGGCCGGTGGCCAAGCGCATCGGCGAGTTCTCGCAAGCCAACGGCGGCTTGCTTGCTTACGAAGACATGGCCGGCTTCCGCGCGGAACC